>JAUNGR010000155.1 GCA_030524485.1 bacterium
TTATAGTTCGATCGTACGATATAATCTATTTCAATTATCTATTGAATGGAAGAATGAGAAGCGATGAAGCTCTCAATCTTTGCAATCTGTCTCTCCACTTCCTGCGGTGCCGGGCCGCCAATCACGCTTCGGCCGGACACGCAAGTATGCAAATCAATTGCTTCATACACATCTTCTCCGAACACCGGAGAAAATTCCTGAAACTCTGCAAGTGTCAATTCCTCCAATGTCTTTCCACGGCGGATACACTCTCCCACCAAGCTTCCTGTAATCTTATAGGCATCTCGAAAGGGCAAGCCCTTCTTGGTCAGATAATCCGCACAGTCGGTTGCATTGATAAAGCCCTTAGAAGCTGCCTTCTTCATGTTTTCTCCCAAAAGTTCCATGGTAGCAAACATAGGCGTAAATACCTGCAGACACTGCTTTACGGTATCAACCGCATCAAACACAGCCTCCTTGTCCTCCTGCATATCTTTGTTATATGCCAGAGGCAGTCCCTTCAACATGGTCAACAACGTCTGCAAGTCTCCATAAACCCTTCCCGTCTTTCCTCGAATCAACTCACACACATCTGGATTCTTCTTCTGTGGCATGATGGAGGAACCTGTGGAATAGGCATCGTCCAACTCCACAAACTTAAACTCCCAAGAGCACCAAGAAATAATCTCCTCCGAGAGGCGAGATAAATGCATCATTAGAATAGACAGAGCCGAGCAAAGTTCCATGCAATAATCTCTATCCGAAACACCATCCAATGAATTGTCTGTGACAGTGGCAAATCCAAGTTCCTCCGCTACCATCTTTCGGTCAATCGGATAGGTGGTCGAAGCTAAGGCACCAGAACCCAAAGGCATCTCATCCATCCGCTCCAGACAGTCCGCAAGTCTTGTGACATCTCTTCTTAACATGTTGGCATAGGCCATCATGTAGTGTGCAAAGGTTACAGGTTGTGCACGCTGTAAGTGTGTGTAACCTGGCATTACGGTCGTTAGATTCTTTTTTGCCTTCTCGCACAGAGCTTCCATAAAACCAAGCACCAATCCCTGAATCTCTGTGATTTCCTTCTTCACATACAAGCGCATATCCAAAGCCACTTGGTCATTGCGGGAGCGAGCTGTGTGCAGACGCTTTCCGGCATCCCCAATTCTCTCGGTCAGAAGCTTTTCGATGTTCATATGGATGTCCTCATATTCCAGAGAAAAGTGAATCTTTCCTTCCTGAATGTCACGAAGAATCTCCTGCAAGCCCTCAAGAATCGCATCGGCTTCCTTCTGCTCAATAATGCCCTGTTTTCCGAGCATTCTCGCATGTGCCATAGAACCTGTGATATCCTCCTCATACAGGCGGCAGTCAAAACGAATGGAAGAGTTAAAATCATTTACTATCAGGTTCGTCTCCTTGCCGAAACGTCCTTCCCACATCTTTGCCATCTATCTGTCTCCTTTGTCTTTCTTTCTTTTAATAAGGGCAAAAGGGATGCTGAAAGTGTGCATTCCATACACCGCTTTCCTTTCAGCATCCCCTGCTGCCTCTCTTGCAGCTCTATCGCTTTCTTTTTCTGTGTGCTTGCACGCAGCAGCACCCTTTTTTCTCTCTTACTCTACACTCGGAAAGTGCTTTCCTGTCTTTGCTGCGAGTGCAAGGTCATTCATTGCACGCACCTTTAATGGCAGTCCGAACAGATTGATGAAGCCTGCGGAATCTGCCTGATCGTAGCAGTCATCCTCACCAAAAGTAGCCATATCTGCGGAGTACAGAGTATAAGGAGAAGTTACTCCAGCTGGAATGATATTTCCCTTGTACAGTTTCAGCTTCACATCACCAGTCACAGTCTCCTGTGTGGAATCCACAAAAGCACTCATTGCCTTGCGCAGCGGTGTGTACCACTGTCCATTGTATACCAGCTCTGCGAACTTCAGTGCCAACTGCTGCTTATAGTGCTGAGTCTCCTTATCCAGAGTAATTTCCTCTAACTTCTTATGTGCCTCATATAAGATAGTTCCTCCTGGAGTCTCATACACGCCACGGCTCTTCATACCTACCAGACGGTTCTCCACAATGTCTAAGATACCAATGCCGTTTGCTCCACCCAGCTCATTTAATTTCTGGATGATTTCTACGGTTCCCATCTTTACGCCATCCACTTCGGTCGGAATGCCCTTCTCAAAATGGATATTTACATAAGTTGGAACATCTGGAGCCTGCTCCGGAGATACCGAAAGCTCCAAAAAGCCTGCTTTATTGATTGGAGCCTCATTTACTGGATCCTCCAGCTCCATACCCTCATGGGATAAGTGCCACAGGTTCTTATCCTTGGAGTAGTTGGTCTCCTTTGTAATCTTTAACGGAATGTTATGTGCCTCTGCGTATGCAATCTCCTTCTCACGGGAATTCAACTCCCAGAAACGCCATGGTGCAATGACATCCATCTGCGGTGCAAATGCCTTGATTGCCAGCTCAAAACGAACCTGATCGTTTCCTTTTCCAGTACAGCCATGGCAGATGGCATCTGCTCCCTCTTTCAGGGCAATCTCCACAATTCTCTTTGCAATGATAGGACGTGCAAAAGAAGTTCCCAAAAGGTACTGCTCATAAGTTGCTCCTGCCTTCATGGTTGGGATGATGTAATCGTCCACAAACTCCTGATTCAAATCTTCGATGTAGAGCTTGGAAGCTCCAGTCTTTAACGCTTTCTCCTCCAGACCGTCTAATTCGGTTCCCTGTCCTACATTTCCAGATACTGCGATAACCTCACAGCCATAATTTTCCTTTAACCACGGAATCAATACAGAAGTATCCAAACCACCTGAATATGCCAGAACCACTTTATTATATTTTTTCTTTTCCATTGTTGCAATCTCCTCTCCGTTTTCTTCTTTTTCACTTGCTCTTTTCTTTGAGAATCCCTGTCGGTTTCTCTATCAGATGCATTGGCATAATTATACACACACATGCATAATAATGCAAGTACTTTTTTTTGTTTTTTTTATCTTTGTCAATATTTATCTTATAGACTTTTGTTCCGTTGAATAAATTTGAGCAATTTGTGAATATTATGCATTTTTATTGTTTTTTTATGCATACATTTTCACTTCCTTTCCCTCCAACTATCAGGGGCTTACTATGGTTTTTCCCTTGCTTTTGTGCTACACTAATGCTAGATACCAAAACTTGTATACATTTTTTTTAATTCCCCATAAGCCGCTATCAGTCTTTCCTCAAACTGCTCGTAAAAATCTCGGTGTGTATCATAAGGCAGCAGATAAAAGGTTTTCAATAGACTCATGCTGACTGCCTTTCCACGAGCTTCCCTCTCTTCTCCCTCGCCCGCCCGTGCAGCCTCTATGGCAGCCTTACGAAAACCATGCCACTTTATCAAAAACGCCTCTTCTTTCTCAATATCTGGTGTATCAATCCACTTTCTCACTTTTACCTTGGTTCTATCCGTTTTCTTACAGCCATTTACAAGGTAAATATAGTGAATCCCATCCTTCTCATAGCTGCGACCCAAAGGAAAAAGCCGACAGACTCCTGGACGAAATGCGTGTATGCTACAACGCCCCTGTGCGTTTAAAAATACACAGTTCTCATTCTCTCCCATGCGAAGATTCGGAAGAATGATACCATCTTCTACCTGTAGCTCAACCTTATCTCCCAGCAGCTGGGAAAAGTCTGTCCCTAAACAAAGTGCCAGCTGATACATATCTTTTGGTGTCAACACAACAGAACTTCCCATTCCCTGACAGCAGGCAGAACACCCCTCACAATCCTTACAACCTGTTCTCACCATATCATTCAAGGAATAGCTTCTTCCATCTGTAGCTCCTGGATCCAAATTCTGTTTCATGTCCATTTTTTCTCCTATCTCAGATTATTTCTTGCAAAATACTCTCACAATCTCTTTTCTTATTACTCTGAAAGTCCCGCTGCCGATAGGCAGCCTAAGTTCAGGGATGCCAAGTGCACCCGACAGACTTTCATGGTGAGGTGGTGCATCCATCAATCGGGTGCATGAAGGTTTACTCTGAAAGTCTCGCTGCCGATAGGCAGCACTAAGTTCAGGGATGCCAAATGCACCCGACAGCCTTTCATGGTGAGGTAGTGCATCCATTAGTCGAGTGCATGAAGGTTTCCTACTAAACGTGAACTACTCCGACTTAACTTAGTTTGAAGTCGGAGCTTCTTGCTTCGACCTCC
>JAUNGR010000012.1 GCA_030524485.1 bacterium
TAAGCAAGAAGGAGCGAGAAAAGAAATGAAAATTTTAGTGACTGGCGGTGCCGGATTTATTGGAGGAAATTTTGTCCACTATATGATTCATAAGTATCCGGAGGATGAGATTGTCAATCTGGATCTTCTGACTTATGCAGGAAATTTGGAGACTCTGAAAGCAGTTGAGGATAAGCCCAATTATAAGTTTGTGAAGGGAGATATTGCAGATAGAGAGTTTGTGTTTGCTCTGTTTGAGAGAGAAAAATTTGATGTCGTTATCAACTTTGCAGCGGAGAGCCATGTGGATCGCTCCATCAAAAATCCAGGTATCTTTGTGCAGACCAATGTAATGGGAACCGTGGTTCTTTTGGATGCAGCAAAAACCTATGGAGTGAAGCGTTTCCATCAGGTTTCCACCGATGAGGTATACGGAGACCTTCCATTAGACAGACCGGACTTATTCTTCACGGAGAGCACACCGTTGCATACTTCCAGTCCATATTCTTCGAGTAAGGCAAGTGCAGATTTGTTTGTGATGGCTTATCACAGAACCTTTGGTCTGCCTGTGACCATTTCCCGCTGCTCCAACAACTATGGACCTTATCAGTTCCCAGAGAAATTGATTCCGTTGATTATCAGCCGTGCTTTGGATAATGAGGAGTTGCCAGTATACGGAAAGGGCGAGAATGTGCGTGATTGGTTGCATGTGGAAGACCATTGTGCTGCCATTGATTTGATTGTTCGCAACGGTCGTGTTGGAGAGGTGTATAACATTGGCGGACACAATGAGAGAACCAATTTGGAAGTGGTGAAGACCATTTTACATGCTTTGGGCAAGCCGGAGAGCTTGATTAGATACGTGACAGACCGTCCGGGACATGACATGCGCTATGCGATTGACCCGACCAAGATGGAAACGGAGCTTGGATGGAAACCAAAATATGTGTTTGACACAGGAATTCAGCAGACCATCAACTGGTACTTGGAGAACAAAGAGTGGTGGGAGCACATCATCAGCGGCGAGTACAGCCAGTATTTTGAAAAAATGTACGGAGATAAGCTGTAAGAAAGTGGGAAAGAAGCCGGAAAGGTTTGGTGTAAAAATGAGAGTATTGGTGACAGGTGTGAAAGGACAGCTTGGGCATGATGTGATGAACGAGCTGGCGAAACGAGGCATAGAAGGCATTGGGGTGGATGTGGATGAAATGGACATCACCGATGCAGCGGCTTGTCAGCGTGTGATTACAGAGGCAAATCCGGATGCCGTGATTCACTGTGCCGCATACACAGCGGTGGATGCGGCGGAGGAGGATGAGGCTTTGTGCCGCAGAGTGAATGCCGATGGGACAGAAAACATTGCCAGAGTCTGCCAAGAGTTGGATTGTAAGATGATGTACATCAGCACAGATTATGTGTTTAACGGACAGGGAACACGTCCGTGGGAGCCGGACGATAAGAGAGAACCTCTCAACACCTATGGCCAGACGAAGTACGAAGGAGAGCTGGCAGTGGAAAAATATGTGAAAAAATTCTTTTTGGTGCGTATTGCTTGGGTTTTTGGCATCAATGGAAAGAATTTTATTCAGACTATGATACGTCTCGGAAAAGAGAGAGGAGCTGTATCGGTGGTAAATGACCAAATTGGTTCTCCGACCTATACCTACGATTTGGCAAGACTGTTGGTGGACATGATAGTCACAGAGAAATATGGCAGATATCATGCAACAAACGAGGGACTTTGCAGTTGGTATGAGTTTGCCTGTGAAATTTTCCGTCAGGCAGGTATGGAACAGGTGAAGGTAACTCCGGTGGACAGCACTGCCTTTCCGGTGAAGGCAACAAGACCCAAAAACAGTAGGATGAGCAAGGAGAAGCTGACGGAAAATGGTTTTGAACGTCTTCCTTCTTGGCAGGATGCACTGGGACGGTATTTGGATGAGGCGGGGCTTCGCAGCTAGGAGCTTCCAAAGGGAAGTCTTGAAGTTGGAAACATGTAGAAATACGGATTGTTAAAAAATTTGACATAGTGAAAATGAAATTTGTGGCGTTGATTCTATAGGTTTTTTATGGAATTTTTGCCACAAATTTTGTAATTGGGAGGAGATAGACCGGTGAAAAGGGAACTTAAGATAATCTGGATAGGAATTTGTATGGGAATCGTCTTGCTTGTGTTGTGTTGAGCAGGTTAGCTTTCTTTTACTTGCTTTTGACATAGATTCGATGTATAATGCAAAAGAAATTGATCAGGGAGAACAAGGTCGTTGCCAAACGGGGATCACCAGTGTTTGGCAACACGCAATCGCCGCCTGTATTCATAATCCGGGCAATCGCCCTACTGATTCATACAGGCTTGGTTGTCAAATGCCTGTGCATCCTCGTACCCTAAAGGGCATCTATATGCCTTGTAAAACAAGGCATACCAAGGACTGTGCAAGCACACAGTCTGCCCAGTCGCTTGACAACACTTTCAGAGCAAAATATATCACTGATATAAAAATGAGGAGGAAGAGAGAATTATGAGTAAGTACTTTGGAACAGACGGATTTCGAGGTGAGGCAAACAAGGATTTAACGGTGGAACATGCCTACAAGGTGGGGCGTTTCCTCGGCTGGTATTATGGTAGAGAGCATCGGGCACAGATTGTGATTGGAAAGGACACCAGACGTAGTAGCTATATGTTTGAGTATTCCCTTGTGGCAGGCCTGACAGCTTCTGGTGCAGATGTTTTCCTCTTGCATGTGACGACGACCCCCAGTGTTTCCTATGTAGTCCGCACAGAGGGATTTGACTGTGGAATTATGATTTCCGCAAGCCATAATCCATTTTATGACAATGGAATTAAAGTTATCAATGGACAGGGAGAGAAGTTGGAGGACGAAGTCATTGATGAGATTGAAAAGTATCTGGACGGAGAAACAGAGGAGATTCCTTTTGCTGTGAAGGAAGAAATTGGTCGCACCGTTGACTTTTCTGCTGGAAGAAATCGTTATATCGGCTATCTGATTACTGTGGCAACTCGTTCTTTTAAGCATAAAAAAGTAGGTTTGGACTGTGCAAATGGTAGTGCATCTGCTATCGCACGCAATGTCTTTAATGCCTTGGGGGCAGAGACCTATGTGATTAATGATGAGCCGAATGGTGTGAATATCAATACGGACTGTGGTTCCACACATATCGAAGGCTTGCAAAAGTTGGTAAAAGAGAAGGGACTGGATGTTGGCTTTGCTTATGACGGAGATGCAGACCGCTGCCTTGCTGTGGATGAGAATGGAAATCTGGTGGACGGCGATTTGATTATGTATATTTGTGGAAAGTATATGAAGCAGACAGGAACTCTGCTCAATAATACCATTGTCACCACCGTTATGTCTAACTTTGGTCTGTATAAGGCCTTGGAGAGAGAGAATATCGACTATGTGCAGACGAAGGTAGGAGATAAGTATGTCTATGAAAATATGGCTGCAAATGGTCACTGCCTCGGCGGAGAGCAGTCTGGGCATATCATTTTCAGCAAACATGCCACAACGGGTGATGGTATCCTGACCTCTCTGAAACTGATGGAAGTGATGTTGGAAAAGAAGGAGAGTCTGTCAAAACTTGCCTCAGAAGTAACCGTATATCCGCAGGTGTTAAAAAATGTGCGTGTGTTTGATAAGACAGCTGCACAGGATGATGCTCTGGTACAGGAGGAAGTTAAGAAAGTGGCAGAGGCTCTGGGAAACACAGGACGTATTTTGCTTCGTCAGAGCGGAACGGAGCCTGTGGTGCGTGTCATGGTGGAAGCTCCTTCTCAGGAAATCTGTGAGAAATATGTCGATCAAGTCATTGATGTGATGAAGGCACAGGGGCATTTACAATAAGTTTTTAGTGGAAGTTTTCTGCTAATTTTAGGTGTTTTTCTAGGAATGGTTGCCAATGGGCATAGTTTTTTCCTTTGATGAGAAGGGAGAATCTATGTCCTTTTTGTGTAATAAGAAAAACTTTGTTACGATAATGTGGGAAAGTTCTTCTATTACGCAGAAAATGTTCCGCTTTGTTTTTTAGTACTATCAAAAAAGTAGCAATAAAAGAAACTAATTGATATAGAATACGCTTTATGAAAAAATGAGTTGACAAAGTAGGAAAGTATGCTATAATAGTAACATATTAAGAAAAATAAATCAAGTAATTTCTCAAAAATATAAAAATCTTTTTTGCCAAATCATACAAATACCAAGGAAAGAGAAAAAGAAAAGAAAGAAAAGGGGGATGCGAATGGAGGAAGGGAAACAAAGAATACGGAAGGAAAAGTTCTATTTTCTGTGTTGCTTTTCGTTTCTGCTTTGGAACTTTGCATTTGTGGGAAAGGGGGAGAGTCGAGGAGAATACGAGGATTCTATAAGCTATCAGGAGACGAGATGTTTTGTCACAGATTGGTATCTCACAGAGGAGGAAGTGCCAAAAGCACAGGAGCGTTACAGAGAAGGAGAGGATGAGGGAGAGTTTGTCCTACTTTCAGAGGAGTTGGTGAGTTATGTGCAGGAAGGAGAGAACAGCTCTGTTTGGGAGACAAGAGATTTTTTTGCTCTTTGGGATACGATTGAGATTCCAAGAGAGATAAAAAGGGAAGATGGGGTTTTGTTGCGTTTGGAGAAAGTGACTAAGCTTCAGGAGTATTGGAAGGAGGCAGTCACTCTAAGTTTTACCTTTTTGGACTATGAGGCTCCATTTTATATGCTGGAAGGTCAACTTCTTCCGCATAATGATGAAAGGCCAGAATTAGATGGGATGGAGGAACTTTTGCTGCAAAGAGAAGGTTATGCTTCACCAGAGTTTCGGGTGAAGGAGCTGCGGTGGAAGGGAGGCACTTTCTTGGATGTGGAATTTGGGTTGTGTAGGGAAGCAGAATTGATTGCGGAGAGACAGGTGGCAGATTATAGGGCAGTGTATCGAGGAGAGAGGAAGGGGGAGGAGGTGATATGGAAACGCAGAGAGTCTGTCTATGGAAGAGTGGAGGAGAGCAAAGAGAGTGCGGATGAGATTCAAGATGAGCGTGACAATGAGAATATAGAATCTGAAATATTACAGGAGGAGACTTTACAAAATCTATTAGCGGAAGAAGAACTGCCAACGAAAGAAGCGAAAGAGGAAGGGGGGAGCGTGCGGGAGCCATGGCTGCTGTTGAGAAGAGAGAGGAAAGCATTAGGAATGGGGATTCTTGTTCTTTTGAGTTTAGGAGGAGGTTTTTGGTATATTTGCAAAAAAACGTAAAGGGAGGCTGTTAGAAGGAAAGAGAGGAAGTCAAAAAGCAGGAGGACAGACGAGTATAGCGGTTGCCGGAGTGATGTCCCGCATCGGTACGAGTACACAGGCCATCCAAATGGTAAAATACTTGCAGCTTGTTGGATATCGGGTTGCATATGTGGAAAGAAATCAGAATGAATATAGCAAAGGGGTACTTGCACTCTATAGGGGAGCCAAGAGATACAAGAGTGGAGTATTTTATCAGGATGTCATTTTATATGGAAAGGATAGCATAAAGGAGATGGAGGAGGAGAAATACGATTTTTTGGTGAAAGATTATGGGAGTGTACGAGATGCAGGATTTGAGAAAGTTTCTTTTTTGGAGCAAAAGAGACATTTGTTGGTCTGTGGGGTGAAGGCAGACGAAATATTATATACGGAGGAGGCCTTGGAACAGTATGGAGAAGACTGCGATGCATTTTGCTTTTCTTTTGTGGCAATAAAAGACAGAAAAGAGATAGAGCTTATGATGGGAGCCAAAAAGTCCTGTACTCATTTTGCAGAATGGATATCCGACCCATTTTGCTTTCATCCCTCTTCGGCTGCCTGCTGTCAGACTCTGCTTTTTTCAAAGAGAAAATAGCAATTAAAATGAAATTTATGAAATATCGCATAATTTTGGAAAAGAGAAGAATGCAGAAAAAAAGAAGGGAAGCTTTCCTAAGAAAAAAGCGAGTAGTACAAAAAATATGGATGGCTCTGATTTTTGTCTTTGCTTTTTTGGGAATATTGGCTCTTATTTATCCTAGGCCAAGAAGTGAGTTGGCTTGGATTCTGTATCACATGATTCAGGAACTGCGTGAAAATCTATTTGGGCTGAGAGCGTAGGATGTAATTTGCTAGGAGAAATCAATGATTTACGGATGATAAGAAGACATAAAATATAGAAGAAATGCCTCAAAACTCTTTGAGAAATTGGGAAAATTTGTTATGATAATATTAAAGTTAATGGATACGGAGCAATCCGGTAATATAGAAGTCAGATAAAACAGAAGGGGTTTTGAAGGGGGATTTTATGATAACAATCAAAGAAATCGCAGAGCAATTAGGAGTAAGTCCAACAACAGTGTCCAATGTAATCAATGGTAAGACCAATCGTATGTCTCCAAAGACCAGACAGAGAGTGGAGGAGGCATTGGTTTTCAATCACTATGTAAGTGAAGAAAAGTCCGATGCAGGAGATAGCGAACCGAAGTTTATTACCATGAATTTTTTTATGGGAGATAGAGAGCATATCTTGACGGACCCCTTTTGCGGCGAATTGTTGGAGGCAGTGGAAAAGAAATTGCGTCAGTATAATCGTTGTGTGGTTTGTAATGTTGTATTGGAGGAGGAAAGAATTCTGAAGCTGTTGTCTGCTCGCAACATAGAAGGGGGAATTGTATTGGGATATCCCCCAGAAAAATGCAGCAGTCTACAAAAAAGAAGCCTCAAACCTCTTATATTTGTGGACAGTGGAGAGGGAGATTATGACAATATTGGTCTGCAAGACTATATGGGAGCCTGCGAAATTACAAATTATTTGATTCAGCAGGGACATAGAAGAATTGCCTTTTTTTGTGATGAAAAGGAACCTCTGGCGAGCAATGCGGAACGTTATCGGGGGTTTTTACGGGCAATGGAACAAGCTAGTCTTCTCTTTCACAAAGAAGATTATTATTACCTGCCTTTTGAGAAAAACTTACGCTATGAGATTTTGAGGCAATTTGCAACAAAAGTCAGAGAGGAGAGATACACGGCTGCCATGTTTAGTTATGACCTTTTGGCAAACGAAGCCATCACTACACTTTTTTCACAGGGAGTAGTGATTCCAGAACAGCTTTCGGTGGTTGGGTTTGATGATAATATTTATGCACGCTTATCTCGCCCTGCACTCACGACGGTTCGACAGTCGCCAACAGAAAAAGGCAACGAGGCAGTAAAGTTGCTGATGAAGAGAATTTATGGGGAGGAAGTGTTGGTGCACTGTCTGCAGCTTCCAACGGAGTTGATTGTGAGGGAGAGTGTAAAGAATGTTGTAAAGTGAGCTACCCATCACCTAAAGGGAATGGGTTTTGTGGCTGATTAATTATAAAAAAAGTTTTTTCATACTCCTAAAAGTTTGGGCAAAACACACAAAAAATAGTTGTAAAATTGTAAGTTTTATTGGTTTTGTGTATTACTTGTTGTAAAACCTAACAAAACAAATTAGATTATAACCAACGAAGATGATGCACCTTTGATGAATCATCTCTATGAAGGAAAGCGGATTGCTCAAGGAAAGGAGAAGATAGGGGTTATGAGAAAATATGGAATGGCAGTGTTTGGATGGATGGCAGCTTCCATGGCTGCAGTTGCCCTTAGCGGCTGTGGGCAGGCGGAAAACAATGGAAAAATCCAGATTGAGATTGTCCAGTATAAGCCAGAAGCGGTCAAGGCATTTGAAGAGTTGGAGAGAAAGTTTAATGAGACGCATGATGATATTGAACTTAAGATTGATTCTCCGAACGATGCTATGACCATCCTAAAGACACGTTTTATCCGAGAGGATTATCCGGATATCATTGGAATTGGAGGGGATATCAATTACTCCAATTTTTTGGATTCGGATATGTTGATGGATATCTCGGATTATGAGGGATTAAGCGAAATTCAGGAGGCTTACTTAAATACGGCAAAGGAGTTGGAATTTGTTCCCGAGGAGGGAACTTATGCAGTGCCATATATGGCGAATGCGGCTGGTGTTCTGTATAATAAGGACATTTTTGATGAGCATGGATGGAGCATTCCGAAAACTTGGGATGAGTTTAAGGCACTGTGTGAGGACATTCAGGCAGAGGGAATTCAGCCTCTGTACTTTGGATTCAAAGACACATGGACCTGTTTGGCTCCTTGGAATGCCATCAGTGTGGACCTCGCTCCCTCGGATGTATGTGCACAGGTGAATCGAGGAGAGACAATTTTTACGGAGCAGTATCGTGAAGTGGCAGTGGTTATCAAAGAGCTGCTTACCTATGCACAGGCAGACCCTTTTGCATATTCTTATAACGATGCATGTACGGCCTTTGCAAGGGGAGAATCCGCTATGTATGTAATCGGAAGCTATGCCGTGCCTCAGATTAAGACCGTAAATCCGGACATCAACATTGATTCTTTTGTATTTCCGGCGAGCAATGTGGCTGAGGAGAATATCCTAAACTCTGGTAATGACCTTCAGTTTTCGATTATGGAGAATTGCCCGAACAAAGAGGCAGCCTATGAGGTTTTGAACTTCCTTTTGGAAGATGAAAATGTACAGATTTATTTGGATGACCAAAATGCAGTTCCTTGTAAAAAGGGAGATTTCACCCTTCCGTCTATGCTGGAGGGCATGACAGAGTACATTCGTGAGGGAAAAATGGCCGATTATCAGGATCACCATTATCCGAGTGAGATGTCTGTGGATGCTATGATTCAGACCTATCTGATGGATGACAGTGAGAATGCTCTGGATACTTTTTTGACTCGGTTTGACACAGAGTGGGTGCGTTACAATCGAGATTTGATTCAGAAAGTGCAGGAGTATGAGGCGAAGGGAGGAAATTAGGATGAAGAAGAAAATGACAGATAGAGAGCGGACATTTTTGTTGATTACCATTCCGGTGTTGTTGCTGTTCTTTTGTTTTAACACTTTGCCGCTGCTGAAAGGCTTCGTGTACAGCTTCACCAACTTTAAGGGCTATGGAAGTTATGACTATGTGGGACTTAGAAATTATAAGGACTTACTGGCAGATGCCAGAGTTGGAAAGTCCTATCTGTTTACCTTTAAATATGCAATTGTTTGTACGATTTTAGTTAATATCATCAGTCTTCTCTTGGCTCTTGGCTTGAATGCAAAAATCAAAGCAAAGAGTGCACTGCGTGCGATTTATTTTATCCCGAATATTTTAGGTGGATTGGTGATTGGCTATATTTTTGGTTTCTTCTTTACTTACATTCTTCCAGCAATTGGACAAAGTTTAGGAATTTCAGCTATCAGCAGCAGTATGCTGTCCAGAACCAGTACGGCTTGGATAGCGATTGTGATTGTAGGTGCATGGCAGTCCATTGCAATGAACACCATCATTTATATCTCCGGTCTTCAAACCGTTCCGGACGATGTATATGAGGCAGGCTCCATTGACGGGGCAACTGGTTGGAAGAGCTTTAAGAATCTAACCTTCCCGTTGATTATTCCATTTTTTACCATCAATATGGTGCTTTGTATGAAGAACTTTCTGATGGTGTTCGACCAAATTATGTCCTTGACAAAAGGAGGTCCTTCCCAGAGCACAGAGTCCATCTCGTTTTTGATTTATCAGAATGGTATGAGCGGCGGACAGTTCGGTTTCCAGAGTGCCAATGCATTTGTATTCTTTGTAGTGATAGTGGCAATTTCTGTCTTCCAGATGACATTTTTGGGTAAGAAGGAGGAGCAATTATGATGAATAAAAAAGTAGGAAAAAAGGTAAATTGGCCTCTGACCATTTTGTTGATGATTGGATGCATCACAGTATTTTTCCCTCTTTATATGACGATTGTCATTGCCTTTAAGCAACCTTCGGAGATGACAAATGACATTGCGGGAGCCTTGGCTTTTCCAGCAACTTGGAGCTTTTCTAACTTTGCAGAAGCGATGCGAGTGACCGATTTTTGGCACTCTCTGTCCAACAGCTTTATTATTACCATTGTAACCATCGTTCTGGCACTGCTGATTCACTCCTTGGGAGGTTACGCAATCGGAAGAAATATGGGGGCTAGCAAGTTTTATAGATTTGCTTATCTTTACATTGTAAGTGGTATGTTTGTTCCTTTTGCTATTTTGATGATGCCTTTGGTAAAACAGACCGCTCAGATTGGAATTGCCAACATGTTTGGTGTGATTGTGCTGTACACAGTATTTTACATGCCGATGAATCTGCTGCTGTATTCCGGCTATCTGAAAAACATTCCTATGGCCTTGGAGGAGGCGGCAAGAGTGGATGGTGCCAGCACATGGCGCACGTATTGGCAGGTAATCTTCCCCATCATGAAGCCCATGCATGCAACCGTAGCCATTTTAACTGCAATGGGAACTTGGAATGATGTGATGACTCCGTTGGTGATTATGTCCGGTTCGGGAAAAAATACACTGCCTCTGGCACAGTTAAACTTCCAGACACAGTTTGGAACGAACTATAACCTTGCATTTGCTTCCTATTTGTTGGCTTTGCTCCCCATTCTCCTGTTCTACATCATCTGTCAGAAGCAGATTTTGAACGGTGTGGTAAATGGTGCAGTGAAGTAAAAGGGATCACAAAGGGGAAGCAAAGCCAGAAGAAATGGGACTGAGACAAAAATGGATAAAAAAGAGCGGCAGGAAAGGCGGAAAGACAGTATGGATTTGAAGCAGAAGTATTATGCTTTGTATGGAGACAATGAGAGAACCGACCTTCGGTGGACTCAGTTGGAAGCCTTGATTGAAAAGGCAAAAAAGGAAAGACCAAAGGCTTTGAAGAAGCAGGATGAGGGCGGAAACGGATGGTATTTGTCGGAGAAAATGGCAGGCATGATGTTGTATGTGGACCGTTTTTCCAAAGATTTATATGGATTTGAGGACAAAATGGATTATCTCTCAGAATTGGGAATTACTTATGTGCACTTCATGCCGCTCTTGAAAGCGAGAGAGGGAAATAGCGATGGTGGATATGCCGTTTCAGACTATCTGGAGGTGGACAAAAAGTTTGGCACAATGAGGCAGTTGGAGAAAGTGGTAGGACTTCTCAAAAAGAAGGGAATCCGCACCTGCATTGACTTTGTGCTGAATCACACGGCAAAGGAGCATAGCTGGGCCAAGGAGTGTTGCAAGGGGAATCCGGAATATCAGGATATGTATCATATGTTTGAGGATGCTTCCCTTCCCTCCCAATATGAGCAAACAATGACAGAAATTTTTCCAGAAGTGGCTCCCAAGAATTTCACCTATTATCCGGAATTGGGAAAGTATGTGATGACTCGTTTTTACGAATTTCAGTGGGACTTGAATTATAGCAATCCGCAGGTGTTTAACAAAATCGTGGAAGTGCTTCTGACCTTGGCAAATAAGGGGATTGATATCTTCCGCTTGGATGCCATTCCTTATATGTGGAAGGAATTGGGAAGTAGCTGTATGAATCATCCCAAGGTGCATGAGCTGCTGCGTATGATGTATCAGATTTTGCAGGAAGTTTGCCCTTCTGTCATTTTTCTTGGGGAAGCGATTGTGGAACCCCATGAGATAGTAAAATATTTTGGAAGCAAGCAGGAAAAAGAGTGTAATGTCATGTACAATGCTTCCCTTATGGTACTGCTTTGGAATTCTCTTGCAACCAGAGATGTGCGTTTGATGGAACGCTCCATGGCGAAGGACTATGGAGTTCCGGCAGATGGAGTTTGGATCAATTATGCCCGCTGCCACGATGACATCGGCTGGGGATTTGAGACGGGAATCTTGAAGGATTTGGGGTTGGACCCGCAGTTGCACAAGCAATTTATGATACAGTTCATGCTGGGACGATATCCGGGAAGTTTTTCCGTGGGTGAGTTGTATGAGTTTAATCCGGTTACGCTGGACGCAAGAAACAGTGGTACGATGGCTTCGATGTGCGGCTTGGAGCAGGCACTCAAGGAAAAACACCAGTATAAGATTGACTTGGCCATCAAACGCATCTTACTTTTGAATTCCATCATCATTTCCTACACCGGAATTCCGCTGTTCTACAGTGGAGATGAGATTGGTCAGTTGAACGATTGGACTTACAAGGAAGACAAGGAGATTTGTGGAGATTCCCGCTGGTTGCATCGAGGAAAGATGAATTGGCAGGATGCGGAAAAGCGAAACGATAGAGGAAGTGTACAGGGACGGATTTTTTCTGGAATCAAGGAGATGCTGGATTGCAGAAAATCCTGCGAGTATTTCTCCTCTTCCATAAAAAGCATTCCAGTGGATTTGGGAAATCAGGCAGTATTCGGCTATCACAAAGAGAATAAGATGATGTTTTTGGCGAATTTTTCAGAGACAGAGCAGTGGGTGGAAGCTTCCTATTTTGATTGGTTTGGACTGCCCGGAGAGATGCATGACATGTTGACAGGAAGACCCATTCGTTCTTATAATAATCGTATACTACTAGGCCCATATGAATACATATGGCTTATCTAAGGAGGGTTTTTAAATATGGCAGTATATTATTCGGCGGAAGATAAGACATTTACCCTGCAGACGGAGAAGAGTAGCTATCAGATGAAGGTGGACGAGTATGGTGCCTTGCTTCATACCTATTTCGGAACCAAAATGGATGGAAGCGACCTGTCGTATTTGCTTGCGAGAACGGACCAAGGCTTTTCGGGCAATCCGGCGGATGCCAAGAATATCAGAAAGTATTCTTTTGATGCCCTGCCTTTGGAATATCCGGTGTTTGGAAATGGAGATTATCGTGTCAATGCCCTGCGTGTGCAGGCGGAGGACGGAAGTTGTTCCTGCGATTTGCGTTATGAGAGCTTCCAAATCTATCAGGGAAAATACAGGCTTGCGGGGCTTCCAGCTTTGTTTGCAAAGGAGGAGGACGATAGCGTCACCACCTTGGATATTCGGATGAAGGATAGATATTCAGATTTGTATGTACATTTGCTCTATGGCGTGTTTGAGAAGACTGGAGCCATCACCAGAGCGGCAATCGTGGAAAATAAGACTCGAAAACCACTGAAGTTGCTGCGTGCTCTTTCCTCTTGCGTGGACTTTGCGGATGGCGACATGGAGATGGTACATTTCCATGGAAAACATGCACTTGAGAGAATGTATGAGTCTCAGCCTCTCTTTCATGGCATCACACAGATTCGCAGCACCAGAGGAACCTCCAGCCACCAACAAAATCCCTTTGTTATCTTTAAGAAAAGGAATACGACGGAGGAGAGCGGAGAATGCTATGGATTTTCTTTCCTGTATTCCGGTGGTTTTGAAGTTTTGGCGGAGGTGGATCAGACAAATGCAGCCCGAGTGCTGATGGGCATTGAGGAGGAGAATTTCTGCTTTCTTTTGGAGGATGGAGAGAGCTTTACGACTCCTGAAGTGTGCATGATTTACAGCGGCAATGGTATGGCAGAGTTGTCTCATCGCTACCACACAACCTTTTTGGA
Source organism: bacterium (assembly GCA_030524485.1). Taxonomy (GTDB): domain Bacteria; phylum Bacillota; class Clostridia; order Lachnospirales; family Lachnospiraceae; genus CAJMNU01. Next base: position 13,414 of record JAUNGR010000012.1, read on the forward strand.
GCATCTGATTCGCAGCGAATGGAAAGATAAAAAACGTCCGGTGTTGGTCAATAACTGGGAAGCCACCTATTTTGATTTCAATGCAGAGAAGTTGCTGAAGATTGCATCTCAGGCGGCTGAATTGGGACTGGATATGATGGTTTTGGACGATGGATGGTTTGGAAAGAGAGACAATGATAAATCCGGCTTAGGCGACTGGTTTGTGAACGAAGAGAAGCTCGGCTGCAGCCTGCGGGAGTTGGTGGAAAAAATCAATGGTATGGGACTGAAATTTGGTATCTGGTTTGAGCCGGAGATGATATCGGAGGACAGTGAGCTGTATCGCAGCCATCCAGACTGGGCTTTGCAGGTTCCGGGGCGGGAGCCGATTCGGGGACGAAGCCAGTTGGTGTTGGATTTTTCGAGAAAAGATGTCCGAGAGTATGTGGAAGAGAAAATCTATGCAGTGATGGATTCTGCCAACATCGAGTACATCAAGTGGGATATGAACCGAAGCATTGCGGATGTGTACAGTGCCACACTTCCACCGGAACATCAGGGAGAGGTGTTGCACCGCTATGTTTTGGGACTGTATGAGATGTCCGAACACCTATTACAGAGGTATCCGCATCTGCTCTTGGAGGGCTGTAGCGGCGGCGGTGGCAGATTTGATGCCGGTATGCTGTATTATGCACCACAGATTTGGTGCAGCGATAACACAGACGCAATCGAGAGAATCCGGATTCAGTATGGAACCTCTTTTGGATATCCAATGTCAACGGTGTCCGCTCATGTGTCGGTTTGCCCAAATCACCAGAATGGACGCATCACTCCGCTTAAGACTAGAGGAATCTGTGCCATGCAGGGAACCTTTGGCTACGAGTTGGATATCAGCAAGATGAGCGATGAGGAGAAGGAGGAAGTTCGCCAGCAGGTAAAATCGTACAATCGGCTCTACAAGCTTTTCCAGTTTGGAGAATATTACCGTTTGACCAATCCCTTTGAGCAAAGAGAATTTGCGGCTTGGGAATATGCCGATAAGGAGCAAAATGGAGCCATTTTGAGTGTGGTATTTACCGATGTTCATGCCAATGCCAGACCGGCAGTGGTGAAATGGAAGGGGCTGTGTGAAAGTGCACAGTATGAGATAGAGGGCAAGTGCTACAGTGGTTCTGCTTTGATGCACGGCGGATATCTGCTTCCAGTTCCAAAAGGCGATTTCGATTCTTTGATGCTCCATGCAAAACGGGTATAGACAGAGGGAAGTCTATGGAGTCATAAACAGAGAGGAAAGAAGAAAGATGGAGCAGAAGTTGAGCCATTTTGACGAAAATGGCAATGCAGTGATGGTAGATGTATCTGGGAAAGCCGAGACAAGTCGCACGGCGGTTGCAGAGGGAAGCATCCGAGTGGGCACTGAGGTGATGGAGGCGATTCAAAATAGAAAGGTCAAAAAGGGCGATGTGCTGACGGTTGCTCAGGTTGCTGGCATTATGGCAGTGAAGAGAACTTGGGAGGCCATCCCCATGTGTCATCCCCTGATGATTCAAAAATGCAATTTGGAATTCTTTCCAGATGAGCAAAAGGGAGAAATTCGAGCGGTCTGCACCGTAAAAACAGCTGGACAAACAGGGGTGGAGATGGAGGCCTTATATGGGGTGCAAGTGGCACTTTTGACCATCTATGATATGTGCAAAGCGATTGATAAGAGAATGGTTCTAACAGACATTCATCTGCTGGAAAAGAGCGGTGGAAAGAGCGGGGACTTCCATTTCTGATAAAACAAACGGAGGGCGGAAGCAGTTGACAGATTGGCTTCCATCCTCCGTTTTCCTTCCGGTCTGTTTTTTCATAAGCTTTTTTTGTAGCTGTTCCCAGAAAATATTTTCTCTGCTCTCAGGTAGCAGGTTGAGTTTCTGTCATCTTGTCGTAATTATCCAACCATTTCAAAGAAGGAAAGTATTCAAAGTAAACTTTAGCGAGGAGCTTGTCCTTGTGTACATAGGTATTTTCCCAATAACGGGCATCTTGAGACCAGTTGCGGTTATCTCCTAACATCAAATACGAATCCTCAGGAATCTCAAACGTATAGCCGTCGTTGTCATAAAGCCATTCCTCTTTCAAATAGGGTTCCTCCAACGGCGTTTCACTGCCGTTAATGTAAATTTTTCCCTGCCGAATTTCGACTGTCTCTCCGGGGAGTCCGATGATGCGTTTGACATAGTATCTCGATTCGTCGTCTGGAAAGAGAAAGATGGAAATGTCCCCACGTTCTGGCTCAAAAAACTTGTAAGTCAGGCGGGAACCCATAATTCGGCTGTTGGTAGGAATGGTATTTTCCATGGAACCGCTGGGCACCATGCTGTTTGCGATAAGGAAGGTATTTAAAAAGAAAGCGATGCAGGCGGCGAGAATAATGATCTTGACCCAGCTGATAATTTCCTCCTTGAGGCGAGACGGTGGTTTGTTTCCGGCCGAGTGAGAGCTTTGGGTCTCTTTATAAGGGGAACCAAGATAGTTTGGACGTTTATTTTCCATAATAGTTTCCTTCTTTCTTCTAGCATTCATAGGGGCACTCCCCTTTTGACTTTCATGCATCATGTGGATTCGCCGCAAGACGAATCTTGTCCGTTCACAGAGGAGATTGTAACAGAGAAAATTGGTTTTTGCAATTCCTTTTGGAAAGAAAGTAAAATCGTAAGAATCGGGATAAGAATCAAAATGGACAGGCTTCGCTTTCGGCAAATTTTCACTATGAATGAGAAGCGATAGGATTTTGACGGGGGCAAGAAATAGCAGTATAATTGAAAAAAAGGAAGCGGAGGAAGAGGACAGAGGATGAAAAAGGAAAAAAATAAAACACAACAGAATACGCCCCACCCCCTAAAGAAACAGAGAAAAGCAAAGCTAGAGAAAGAGGAGGAGAAAAGGGGAGAAAAGAAAAACAAAACCTATGCTTTGCTGGGGGTCTGCTTTGCCATAGTAGCAATCTTGCTTCGCATGGCAGCCATGCAATCGGCGGCGTTTGCAGATTGGTATGCACAGTGGGTGTATCCAATATTCACGCAAAGTATAGGGAGAATCTCTTCTCTCTTTCCTTTTTCTCTGATGGAATTTGGAGGCTATTTGCTGCTTCTGGCTGCAATCGTACTTGGCATTCGTCATTGGAGACAGCCCTTATGGATGTTAAGTCGCAGCCTGTGTTTGATAGGTCTCATTTTGCTACTTTTTGTCACGAATTCAGGAGTTAATTATTATCGCCATGCCTTTTCTTACTATTTGGATTGGGAGATGCGGGATTCTTCTGCCACGGAGCTGTGGGAACTTTGTATTTTATTGACGAAGCAGCTCAATGAGCATACGGAAAGGCTACAGCAGTGGGAGAAGGAAGAACAGGTGGAGTCGTTTGAGGAAGTCTGGGGTCGCAGGGAGTACACCGAGAGTGCAAGAAGTGCCATGCGGAAGTTGGGAGAGACCTATCCGCAGCTGAGTGGATATTATCCGCAGGCCAAATCTTTGGCAGCCTCATGGCTGCTGTCTGTGGCACAGCTTGCTGGAATCTACTGCCCTTATACCATAGAGGCAAATTACAATGCAGATATGATAGCCTATAACATTCCCCACACGGTGTGCCATGAGCTTTCTCATCTAAAGGGCTTTATGCGGGAGGACGAGGCAAATTTCATTGCGTATCTTGCCTGTGTGGAGTCTGGGAATGAAATATTTCAATACAGCGGAGCCATGTTGGGGTGGATTTATGCGACCAATGCCCTGTATGGAGCAGGAAACATTGCTTTGGAAGATGGGGAGAGTCTAAGTGGAGCACAGGCATATGCTTTTTTGTCTCAGCAGGTGAACGGGAGAGCCAGAGCAGACATGCAGGCCAACAATCTTTTTTGGGATCGCTATGAGAGTAAGGTGTCCGAAGTGGCAAATCAGGTCAATGACACCTATTTGAAGATAAACAGTCAGGAGGATGGTGTAAAGAGCTACGGCAGAGTGGTGGATTTAATGCTGGCTTATTACAGAGAAAAAACATGAGCGAAAAGGGGCAAAGAGCTTGCGGGATAGGAATGAAAATGGTAGAATGAAACCATCATCTGATGGATGTGAGAACAAAAGGGAAGAGAGAAGGGGGACGCATTATGGACAGACAATTATATGAAATGATGGACTGGGCTGGAATTGAGGAGCTGATCTACTCGGAGGCAAGCCGTCCACATGAATTGTTGGGAGCACATGCGACAGAACAGGGAGTTTTGGTGCAGGCTTTCATCCCAACTGCGGAAAAGATTGAAGTCAAACTGACATCAAACGGAAAGTGCTATCCGATGGAGATGGCAGACGAAGAGGGCTTTTTTGCAGTTCTGATTCCGAGAAAGACCGTGGTGCCATACACTCTGCTTGTGACCTACGACAATGGCGTTTTGGAGGAGATTCACGATCCGTATGCATATGCCCCGCAGATTACAGAAGAGGATTTAAAGAAGTTTGAGGCTGGGATTCACTATCAGATTTATGAAAAAATGGGAGCACATCCGATGAGAATAGGAGATGTCTCGGGAGTGTATTTTGCAGTTTGGGCACCTTGTGCGATGCGTGTCAGCGTTGTGGGGGATTTTAACCTGTGGGATGGCCGCCGCCATCAAATGAGACGCTTGGGAGATGGAGAGAGGGGGATTTTTGAACTCTTTATTCCGGGATTGAAGGTCGGAGATATCTACAAATACGAGATTAAATTCCGCAACGGAGACCCCGCTTTGAAGTCTGACCCCTATGCCAACTATGCAGAACTGAGACCAAACACAGCCTCTGTTGTCTGGGATATCAACCAGTACGTCTGGAAGGACCAAAAGTGGATGACGGAGCGTGCGAAGGGAGCCAAGACACAGAAGGAGAAACCAATGTCTATCTACGAGGTTCATCTGGGTTCTTGGATGCGTAAGGAGACAGCGGTGGATGAGGAGGGAAAGCCCATCATCGGCTCCGAATTTTACAATTATAGAGAGATCGCGCATGAATTAGCGAAATATGTCAAAGATATGGCTTATACCCATGTGGAGCTGCTGCCAGTGATGGAGCACCCGCTGGACGCTTCGTGGGGGTATCAGGTGACAGGTTATTATGCACCGACCAGTCGCTATGGAACGCCGGACGATTTCATGTATTTTATGGATTATATGCATGGGCAGGGCATAGGCGTGATTCTGGATTGGGTTCCGGCACATTTTCCGAGAGATGCTTGGGGGATGGCACAGTTTGATGGAACTTGCGTGTACGAGCACAGAGACCCAAGACAGGGTTCCCATCCGCATTGGGGAACACTGATTTATAACTATGGAAGAGCCGGAGTCAGCAACTTCCTGATTGCCAATGCCTTGTTCTGGGCAGATAAATATCATGCGGACGGCATTCGCATGGATGCGGTGGCTTCTATGTTGTACTTGGATTACGGAAAGAATGCTGGCGAATGGGTGGCGAATATCTACGGAGGCCATGAAAATCTGGAGGCAGTGGAATTCCTCAAACACCTCAATTCCATCTTTAAGAAGAGAAGCGACGGAGCCATTCTGATAGCGGAGGAGTCCACCGCATGGCCAAAGATTACAGCGGATGTCAAGGAAGATGGCTTGGGCTTTGATTATAAGTGGAACATGGGCTGGATGAATGACTTTACCGGATACATGCAGTGTGACCCCTACTTTAGAAATCATCATTATGGGGAACTGACCTTCAGTATGCTTTATGCTTACAGCGAAAACTTTATTTTGGTCTTCTCCCACGATGAGGTCGTACATGGCAAAGCGTCCATGATAGGTAAGATGCCCGGAGCTACGTTGGAGGACAAGGCTGCCAATCTTCGTGCCGCCTATGCTTTTATGATGGGACATCCCGGAAAGAAGCTGTTGTTCATGGGACAGGATATGGCTCAGGTAAATGAGTGGAATGAGAATAAGAGCTTGGAGTGGGACCTTTTGCAGTACCCGCTGCATGAGACCATGCGTCAGTATGTAAAGACCTTAAATGAGCTGTATCAGAGCCATCCGGCGATGTATGAGTTGGATTACAATCCGGACGGGTTTGAGTGGATTAATTGCAGCTACAGTAAGGAAAACATAGTCATTTTTGAGAGAAAGACGAAAAAGCCGGAGGAAACTCTGCTCTTTGTCTGCAACTTTGCACCCGTGGCACAGGAAAAGTTCACTTTAGGGGTTCCGTTTGCTGGTAAGTACAAGGAGATTTTAAACAGCGATGCAGCTACCTTTGGAGGCAGCAATGTTGTGAACCCGAGAGCGAAGGCCTCCAAGAAGCTGGAGTGGGATGAGAGAGAGAATTCCATCACCATCAAGCTGGCACCTATGGCCGTACAGGTCTTTGAATGCACACCGGAAGCAAAGCCAAAGAAGAGAAGTGTGAGTCAGAGCAGCCCAAAGACCAAAGAAAGCACAGCTAAGAAGGCAGTTGCAAAGGACGAAGGGAAAAGGACTGGCGAAGAGAAAGAGACAAAAAAGGCAGCAGGCAGAAAAAAGGCTGCTAAGAAAGAGAGTGACAAAAAGTAAACAATGATAATGCGAAACAGTGCAGATATAACAAGTTTGGCAGAATCACTGGAGTTGGAGAATACCAATCCATCGGTTGTGATGGAGGCTCTCAAGGACGCAGTACCCGGATTAATCAGTCTGGGTACTCGTTTGCTGATTGCCATTGTGATTTTGCTGGTGGGAAGAAAAGTAGTCGGGACACTCTGCAAAATGCTCAAGCATTCCTTTGAGCGAATTGGAATGGAGACGGGCTTAAATCAATTTTTGAATGCCGTCCTCAGTGCTATTTTGTATGCCATTCTGGTCTTGATTCTGGCAGAATACATCGGAATTAAGAGTACGTCTTTGGTTGCGGTCTTTGGCTCTGCTGGTCTTGCCCTAGGCCTTGCCCTTCAGGGCAGTCTTGCCAACTTTGCGGGAGGCGTTCTGATTCTTTTGATGAAGCCATTTATGGTAGGGGATTATATTGTGACCAGTTCCGGTGAGGGCAAGGTGCTTACGATAGGCTTGGTGTACACCAAGCTGCTGACCGCCGACAATAAGACGGTGGTTCTCCCAAATGGAAGCCTCTCCAACTCTCCCCTGACCAATGTGACCGCAATGGATAAGAGAAGAGTGGACATATTGGTGTCTATCAGCTACCAAGCGGACTTGAGAAAGGCGAAGGAGCTGATGGAGGATGTGTTGAGACGGCAGCCAGCTCGTCTGGAGGCGGAGGAGATGACCGTCATGGTGGACTCTTTGGCGGACAGTGCCGTAATGATTGGAGGAAGAATTTGGGTGCCAGTCAATGAATATTGGAACACTCGCTGGAAGATTTTGGAGGAAATCAAGTTGGAGTACGATGCCAATGGAATTGAGATTCCCTATCCGCAGATGGATGTACACGTTCGACAGTAGCAACCGGTTTTGTGCCTGCCTAGGGGCAAAAATACCTTGCTATCAAGGAAAAGGTATGTTAGAATGGTTAAACGGAATGATTATACATAAAAAAGGAATGATGATGATGGGGCTGAATTTATGAATCCGATTTTGTTTATGATTCATCGCTATCACGCACTGGATCGACTGCCGTTTCGGGCGGCAAAGAAGAAGAGACAAACATAAGGTGAAGCAGGGCACAGACAGTGGACTGAGCCACGATGAAACAATAAACAGATTTGGAGGAAATAGGACTATGTTAAATTATAAGAGATATCAGAGAGTTCCGGTTGTCAATTATCCGGAGAGAGAATGGCCAAACAAGGAGATTCAGAAGGCTCCGATTTGGTGCAGCGTGGATTTGCGTGATGGAAATCAGGCCTTGGTGGAGCCAATGGTGGTGGAAGAAAAGATTGAGATGTTTAAGCTCTTGGTGAAATTAGGCTTCAAGGAGATTGAGGTTGGTTTCCCTGCCGCTTCTCAGATTGAGTATGATTTCTTGCGCCAGTTGGTGGAGAGAAAGCTGATTCCAGATGATGTGGTGGTTCAGGTTTTGGTACAGTGCCGAGAGCATTTGATTCGCAGAACCTTTGAGGCTTTGGAGGGCATTCCCAAGGCAATCGTTCATATCTACAATTCCACTTCCACCTTACAGAGGGATGTGGTATTCCACAAAAACCGTGAGGAAATCAAGGAGATTGCCATCGAGGGAACGAAGATGGTAAAAGATTTGATTCAGGAATTTCCGGGGCAGATTATTTTGGAATATTCTCCGGAGAGCTTTACCGGTACGGAGTTGGATTACGCCTTAGAGATTTGTACCGCTGTTCAGGAGACTTGGGGAGCGACACCGGAGAACAAATTGATTGTAAACCTTCCGGCGACCGTGGAGATGACCACTCCGAATGTCTATGCAGACCAGATTGAGTGGATGAACAAGCATTTCAAGAATCGGGACAGCATTATTTTGAGTGTGCATCCGCATAACGACAGAGGAACTGGCGTGGCAGCCACAGAGCTTGCACTCTTGGCTGGTGCAGACCGTGTGGAGGGAACTCTTTTTGGAAACGGAGAGAGAACCGGAAATGTGGATATTTTGACCGTAGCTTATAATATGTTCTCTCAGGGCATTAATCCGGAGTTAAATCTGGAGAATGTCAACGAGATTATCGAGGTATATGAGAGATGCTGCAAGATGGATGTACATCCCAGACATCCCTATGCAGGAAAGTTGGTATTTACCGCTTTCTCCGGCTCTCATCAGGATGCCATCAACAAGGGAATGCAGGCCTTGCATGAGAGAGGAAGCGAACACTGGGAGGTTCCCTATCTTCCAATCGACCCAGCAGATGTGGGAAGACAGTACGAGCCGATTGTCCGCATCAACAGCCAGTCTGGAAAGGGCGGCGTAGCCTTTGTCATGGATACCTTCTATGGCTTCAAGCTTCCCAAGGGAATGCACAAGGAGTTTGCAGATATCATTCAGGCCATCGCAGAGAAGCAGGGCGAGGTGGCTCCGGAGCAGATTATGGAGCAGTTCAGAATCAACTATCTGGAACGCAAAGAGCCTCTTCACTTTAGAAAGCTTCAGATTACCGATAGAGATTGCGGAGATGGAAACTTCGCTACCGTTGCGATTGTGGATTATACGGAAAACGGAATTGCCAAGAGATTTGAGGGCATTGGAAACGGCCCGATTGATGCTGTACAGAGAGGCATGGAGGATGCTTTGGGCATCGAGATTAAGGTGTTGGACTACAGCGAGCACGCAATGACTTCCGGTTCGGGAGCACAGGCAGCTTCGTACATCCACCTGTTGGATAAGAGAACGGGTCGCACCACCTACGGTGTCGGCGTAAGTTCTAACATCACTCGTTCCTCCATCCGTGGTATTTTCAGTGCAGTGAATAGACTCTTCTATTAAAAGTAAGGGCTGTGAGGCGAACTTCGGTTTGTCCTTGCGGCCTTCTTCTTTTGTTTGGTTGACAAGGCGGTGGCAACAAGCGTATAATCGCCTTAATGGACAGGAAAGAAGGGACGGGAAAGGAAGGAAAAATAGCATGAAACCGTATGATTATCTGCTTGTGGGAGCAGGCTTGTTTGCAGGAGTGTTTGCCCACGAAGCCATAAAAAGGGGAAAAAGGTGCTTGGTGGTGGAAAAGAGAGAGCATCTGGGAGGAAATATTTACTGTAAGGAAGAGGCGGGCATTCAGGTGCATCAATATGGTGCCCACATCTTCCACACCAGCGATAAGCGAGTTTGGGAATATGTGAATGCCTTAGTGGAGTTCAACCGTTATACAAACAGCCCTGTGGCAAAGTACCAAGGGCAGATGTACAACCTGCCTTTTAACATGAATACCTTCAGCAAAATGTGGGGCATCTGCACACCGGCCGAGGCGAAGGACATCATTGACAGACAGAGAGCGGTGATTGTAGGGAAACCGAAAAATCTGGAAGAACAGGCCATCTCTCTGGTGGGAACAGACATCTATGAGAAATTGGTGAAGGGATACACAGAGAAGCAGTGGGGCAGAGACTGTAGGGAGCTGCCGAGTTTTATCATCAAGAGGCTGCCAGTGCGTTTCACCTATGACAATAACTATTTTAATGACCGCTATCAGGGCATTCCGATAGGCGGCTACAACGTGCTGACGGATCAGTTGTTTGCTGGCTGTGATGTGAGGTTACAGACCGATTATCTGAAAGAAAAAGAGGAGTTGGATGCACTTGCCGATAAGGTGGTGTACACGGGAACCATAGACGCATATTTTGACTATTGTTTCGGAAAGCTGGAATATCGCAGCCTGCGTTTTGAGACGGAGACTCTTGAGATGGAGAATTACCAAGGCGTTGCGGTGGTCAATTACACGGAGAGGGAAGTTCCCTATACCCGCATCATTGAGCATAAACATTTTGCATTTGGTGAGCAGGAGAAAACAGTGATTACGAGGGAGTATCCTGTAGATTGGGAGGAGGGCATGGAGCCTTACTATCCGGTGAACGATGAGAAAAATCAGAGTCTGTATCGGCGCTATGAGGCTCTTGCAAAAGAAGAAGGCAGGGTTATTTTTGGGGGAAGACTTGCCGAGTATCAGTATTACGATATGGATAAGGTGATTGCATCGGCACTGCGTTGTGCAGACCGATACTTAGACGAAGAAGTAAGGGAATAAGAAATATTTATAATCAAAGAAAAAGGGGAATGTCGAATGCCTGAGTTTTATGAGCCAGAGGTGCTGCAGCGGATACACAAAACGGAGTTATCCATGCTGAAAGATTTTATGAAAATTTGTGAGACCCATCATCTGGAATATTTTGGAATCGCTGGAACGGGAATTGGTGCGGTGCGCCATGAGGGCTTTATTCCGTGGGACGATGACATTGATATTGCAATGCCGAGAAAGGATTTTGAGAAGTTTTTGCATATTGTACGCAGAGATTGGAAGGAGCAATATTATATTTTAAACAATAAGACAGATGAGAATTATCCGCTGATGACAACCAGATTTTGCAAATGCAACACGGTTTTTCAGGAGAGGCCTCTGAAAGATTTGGACTGCCGTTTTGGAATCTTTTTGGATTTGTATGTCTTAGATAATGTTGCCGATAACGAAAGAGCCTATCAAAGACAGGCGTGGGAGGCATGGTTTTGGAGCAAACTTCTGGTGCTTTCCTGCATTCCTAAGCCCTTTTTGTTTCAGAAGGGGCTAAAGGCAAAGCTGATTTGGGCGGTCTGTGCTGGTGTGCACCATACGATTCGCTTTCTGCACATCCGTCCGGCTCTGTTCCGGGCACATTGTGAGATGGTCTGCCGCCGTTATGAGGACAGACACACCCGCCGCATGGCCTTTTTGCCGGACACCAACCCCTTCTGGAATGTGATAGATAAGAGCAAGATGTATCCGCTGAAAAAGTTGCCATTTGAGGACACTTGGCTGAATTTTGTCCAAAATCTGGAGGAAAATCTGGAAAATCAATACGGAAATTATATGGAATTGCCAGCGGTGGAGGACAGAAAGACCCATTTCCCATACCGCTTGGAATTTGAAAAAGCAGAGAGCCGTGAACACGGAGGAAGAGAAAGGAAAGAGGAAAAAACATTATGAAAGTGCTGATACTGGCTGCCGGAAGAGGAACACGTATCAGCCGCTATTTGTCGGGAAATCCAAAGTGTACGGTGAATATTGGCGGCGGGAAGGAACTGATTCAATATACGGTAGAAACCTTATTAAAAAAAGGAGTGACCCAGATTGCCATCGCACTCGGCTATCGAGCCGATGTGATTCGCAGCTCCCTCAAGGCATATCCGCAGGTGCAATATTATTACAATCCGTTTTTTGATGTGACAAATAGCATTGCTTCCGCTTGGTTTGCGAGAGACTTTCTGGCGGGCGGCGAAGAGACCATGATTATGAACGGAGATGTCTATCTGGAGGATAGGTTGATGGATTATATCCTAGCTTATCAGAAGTCACCGGTCATGTTTGCGGATGGTACGAGAAAATTGGAGGCGGACTATAAGTTCTATTACCGCAATCATATCTTGGAAAAATACGGAAAGGAATTGAGCGAGGAGGAGACCAGTGGGGAGTACATCGGAGTGGGACGCTTTGACGGTCCCTTTATGCAGTGGTTTGTGAAGGAGATGAACCGCAGGATACAGGTGCAGGACCATGCTGGTTGGTGGGAGAATGTGGTCTATGGTCTCGTGGAAAATCATGAGCAACCGGTCTTTGTTGAGGAAATCAATGGGATGTTCTGGGCGGAGGTAGATTACATTGAGGATTATGACCGTATTTTGAAATTTCGGGGAATCGAGAAACGCATTCCCTAACCTTGCACATACCAAGTAGGCACATGGAGAGAAAAGAAGAAGAGAAAAGAAACGAAAAAAACAGAAAAGAAGAAAGAAAAGAGAACGGGATATTATGAAGCGATTCACAAACTGGATGATTGGTTCTGCCTGTGAGAATCCGGAACAGAGAGATATGATTTGGAATATGATAGGCAGTTTCCTCTATGCCTTTGCCTCCATGGTATTGAGCATTGCGGTGATTCAGATTGTAGGGGAGAGGGAAGGCGGAATCTTTACCTTTGCCTTCAGTACCTTTGGTCAGCATATGTTTATGGTGGCCTATTTTGGCATTCGTCCGTTTCAGATTACCGATATGGGAAAACGCTACACCTTTGGGGACTATTTGGGGCTGCGTCTTCTGACCTGTGCGGCGGCTCTGCTCTTTGGTCTTGGCTATGTAGCTCTGCACGATTACACAAGAGAGAAGGCTATGGTCGTGTTTTTGATGGTCTGTTACAAGGTCATTGATGCGCTGGCGGATACTTACGAGGCGGAGTTTCAGAGAAGTGGCAGGCTGTATCTGACCGGAAAATCCAACGCTTTCCGCACACTGCTCTCGGTGAGCCTCTTTTTGACCTCACTCACTCTCACCAAAAATCTAATGGCAGCCTCCCTCGTCGCAGTGGCGGCCCAAATTTTGGGTCTGCTTCTCTTTGATGTCGCCATCATTCATGGCTTGTTGGAGATTGACTGGACTTCCCAATGGAGGGCAAAGTGGGGACTGCTGCGGGACAATTCTCTGCTCTTTTTTTCAGTGGTGCTGGATTTTTATATTTTTTCAGCGTCCAAATATGCGATAGAGGAACACATGTTGGACAAGGATTTGGCGGTGTATGGAGCCATCTTCATGCCCACCAGCGTCATCAATCTGGTGGCGGGCTTCGTGATTCGCCCCTATCTGACACGGATGTCCATGGCTTGGGAGGACAGGGATTTGTCCTATTTTGTCCGTTTGATTCGCAAGCAGGCTTTGGTCATTGTGGGGCTGACGGTTCTTGCGGTTGGTGGTGCATGGTTTTTGGGCATTCCAGTGCTAGGGCTGGTATATTCCAACATCCGCTATGCTTTGCAGGAATGCCGCTTCCCCTTGGTTTGTATTATTTTAGGCGGAGCACTGAATGCCTTTATGAATCTATTTTACTATGTACTGATTATTATGAAAAAACAGAGATTTATTTTTCTGCTCTACGGAGCCGTGGCGTTGCTTGCCCTGTGGATGTCCCCGCTCTTTGTCAAACAGAGTGGTATTTTGGGAGCTTCCCTCTCCTACATGATTCTGATGGGCGTGCTGATGCTCGGATTTTTCCTACATGCGGCATATTTCTTTGTGAAAGAAAAGAGGGGATGAGGTGAAGATGAGAAGGGCAAACAAAGACTCAAAGCTAGGTGAGAAGCTAGGAAAAAAGCTAGGCGAAGAAGCCAGATACAGCAACAGAGAGCATACATTTGTGATTTGTGCCTACCAGCAGAGTCCCTATCTGGAGGCCTGCATCCTGTCTTTAAAGAAGCAGTCTGTGAAATCAAAGATTTGGATGGTGACTTCCACGGAGAATGATTTTGTGCATGAGATGGCAAAGAAGTATCGGATTCCCCTGCTCATCAATTCTGGAGAGAGTGGCATCACGCAGGATTGGAACTTTGCCTTACAGATAGCCCAAACGCCTCTGGTCACTCTGGCTCATCAGGATGATTTTTATTGTCGGGACTATCTTAAGACGGTGCTGCAGAAGGCGAATGCTTTCCCCAAACCGCTGTTGATTTTCACGGATTATGGGGAGTTGCGAAACGGCCGCTGGGTCAAAAACAATCGCCTGCTCAAAATCAAGAGGATGCTGCTTTGGCCCTTGGAGTTTGAGAGCCTTGCCAAAAGTCGCTTTGTGAGGCGAAGAATCTTAGCTCTCGGCAATCCCATCAGCTGCCCGACGGTGACTTATTGCAAGCCCAACCTTCCCCAACCGGTGTTTGAGAAGGGCTTTCTTTGCAGTGAGGACTGGCAGGCTTGGGAGAAAATTTCTCGCTGCCACGGAGAATTTCTATATTGCAAGAATCTTTTGGTGTATCACAGGATTCACGAGGCTTCCACCACCAGTAAGGTCTTGGGAGAGACGGGGCGGAGTGCGGAAGATTATGAGATGTTTTTAAAGTTCTGGCCAAAGCCTGTCGCAAAAATATTGACGAAACTGTATGCAGGCAGTGAAAAATCGAACGAACTGCAGGAGAAAAAGAGCAAATGAGAAAATTAATCATCATTCCGGCCTACAACGAGGAGGCCTGCATTGAGCAGACGGTGAGGCGAATCAAGGAGGAAGCACCGGATTTTGACTATATCATCATCAACGACTGTTCCACCGATCGCACGAGAGAAATCTGCGAGAGCCAACACTTCAATGTGTTAAACCTTCCGGTGAATCTGGGCATAGGCGGGGCGGTGCAGACCGGTTATCAATATGCCCTGCGTCATGGATATGACCTTGCGGTGCAGATGGATGGGGATGGGCAGCATGACCCAAAATACTTGAAAGAAATGGCAGACTGCATGGAGCAGGGAAAATACAATCTGGTGATAGGCTCCCGCTTTATCGAGAAAGAGGGTTTTCAGTCCTCCGTAACCCGCCGCATGGGAATCCGCTTTTTTGAGCATTTGATTCATTTTTTGACCGGAGTCGTCATCACAGACCCCACGTCTGGTATGCGCATGGCGGATCGAGAGGTGATTCGCCTGTTTGCCATGGACTATCCCAAGGATTATCCAGAGCCAGAGAGCGTGGTAACGCTGTTGCGAAAGGGCATGAAGGTGAGGGAGGTTCCGGTACAGATGCGTGCCCGTGAGGGAGGAGTTTCTTCTATTTCGTCATCAGATGCCATATATTATATGGTTAAGGTTTCCATCGCTGTGTGCATTGCGGCGTGGAGACAGTGAACAGGGAGGTGATGAGAGCATGAGTCTGAAAATGCAGGTAGTGATTGTTGTGGCATGTCTGATTATGCTATGTTTGTTGGTGCGTATGGTAAAAAATAACGCTCTCTCCCTAAAGTATGCGATGCCATGGATGCTTTTGTGCGTTGGAGTCGGTATTTTTGCCGTCTGCACCCCCTTTACGGCGTGGATGGCTGCGGTTTTGGAGATTCAGGTGCCGAGCAATATGCTGTTTTTCATGGGATTTTGTTTCTCTCTGGCACTGATATTTGGAACAACCCTGACCCTATCTCGTATGTCCTTACGCCTCAAGAAATTGACACAGGAGTATGCACTTTTAGAGAAGGAAGTGAGGGAGATGAGAGCACAGATAGAGGAGGAAAAAGAAAAACGAAGAAAAACAGAGAAAGGCAAAGAAAAACAGATAGAGGCATAAAATAAGGAGGCAAGCTGTGGAAAATCTGAGTATGGATGTGTTGATTCCGGTGTATCATCCGGATAATAAATTTGAGCGTTTGTTAAAGGCACTGGCTTTTCAAAACCTTCCGGTCAATAAGGTGATCATTGCCAATACGGAAGAAACTTGGTGGACGAAGCACCAGATGGACAAAAAGCTGCCAAAAGATTTGACCATAGAAGTTTTTCATGTGAAGAAGGAAGAGTTTGACCACGGTGCTACCCGAAATCGGCTGGCAAATCGCTCCAAGGCGGATTTGCTGCTGTTTATGACGCAGGATGCCGTCCCCCTGACCAGCAATCTGACCCGCTATCTTCGGGAGGGCTTTGAGCAGGAAGGCACAGCTGTGGTCTATGCCAGACAGGTGCCAGCGGAGGGATGCCGCCTGATTGAGCAATTTACCAGAAATTTTAATTATCCGAGAAAGAGCAGAAGCAAGAGCAAGGAAGACCTGCCAGAGCTGGGAATCAAGACCTATTTCTGCTCCAATGTCTGCGCCGCTTACCGCAGAACGGTATTTGAGAAACTGGGCGGTTTTGTCAACCGAACCATCTTTAACGAAGATATGATTTTTGCGGCAAAAGCGATTCAGGCAGGCTATCGGATTTACTATCAGGCCAGTGCTCAGGTGTTTCATTCTCACAATTACAGTGGGATGGCTTACCTGCGCAGAAATTTTGACCTAGGCGTGTCGCAGGCAGATTTTCCGGAGGTCTTTGCAAAACTTCCGGCGGAAAAAGAGGGAGCCAAGTTGGTGGGACAGACAGCAAAATTTTTGCTGAAAAACCGCAAGCCATGGCTGCTGCCCTCCCTTGTGTGGCTGAGTACCTGCAAGTATGTCGGCTATCGTCTGGGAAAGGGCTATCAGAGGCTGCCGAGATGTTTGGTTCGCCGACTAAGTATGAGTCCCAACTATTGGAAGAGTGGGAAGAAAAAATAAAAATAAGAAACGGACATGAAAGTCGATTGCTCCGTGCTTCACACTCAAGCAATCGCCCCGCATTCTGCACTTCGGATTATTGTCCTACGTGCTCCATACGGGTTAGCCCGTCCGATGTTTGCATGTCCTTTAGGGTACAAGGACATGCAACCGCCGTCTGGGACTTTCAGAGTAAACAATGGGAGCGAGGGAGCAAAGGTGATGGAAAGGGAAAGAAAGCAGCAGGAGAAAAAGAGGTGGGCAATTCCGTGGGTGGGACTGCTTGTCCTGCTGTTGTTTGGATTGTGGCATTTGCGGGATACGTATGCGGGAGCCACAGGGAGTGGGGATCTTTGGCTGATAAAGGACTATATGTTGCTTTTGGTCACGGTGCTGCTTCTGGCAGGACTTTTGGGCTGGCTTTTTTCCAAGAAAAAATGCCCCCTGTCTGGGCTTTTTGTTCTTTGCAGTCTAAGCCTCGGTACCCTGTATCTCTTTGTCTTACCCCCGCTGTCCGCTCCCGATGAAATTCGGCATTATATCAGTGCCTACCAGCTCTCCAATCAGCTGATGGGCAAGGCAGCAGTGGATGAGGAAGGCTTTGTCTACATCCGAAAGGAGGATGACCAGATTGACAACATAGACGGGATTGCAGAGAATGAGGGCAGACGGACGCTGGGACAAGTCTTGGATGAGGAAAGCTATCGCATCATCCATGAGACAGGATGGGGAAAGCGTACGAAGGAGGGGACGATGCTCTCGGTGCAGCCTCCGGTGAAGACCACGCCCTTGGCCTATTTGCCACAGGCTTTGGGGCTTACGCTTGCCCGCTTGCTGGATGGAAATTATTTGGCAGCGGCCTATCTGGGACGCTTCTTTAATCTCCTGTTCTTTGTGGGGATGGTGGCTCTGGCGATTTGGGTGCTGCCCTTTGGCAAGGAGTTGGCCTTTGGAGTGGGCATTTTGCCTATGACGCTACATTTGGCAGCCTCTTTTTCTTATGATGGGATGATAGTGGCACTGTGCTTTTTCTTTGCTTCCTATTGTTTGTATCTGGCCTTTCGTAAGGAGAGGGTGAGTTGGGCGGACATAGGGATTCTCGCTGCAACGATTGCGTGGGTGGGACCCTGCAAGATGGTGTATGCGGTGGTGATGGGCTTTGCTCTGTTGATTCCGTTGAAGAAATTCGGCAGCAAACAGCGGTGGCTGGCGATGGCTCTGGTGGTGCTTTCTGTGTTTGTCCTTGCCATGCTTCTAGTAAACAGCCGTGTGCTGGCATCTTATGCGAGTGGGGCGGATAATTATGTGAGTTGGGCACAGGAGGAAGGCTACAGCCTCCAGTATCTGTTGTACAACCCTGTGAAATATGTGGAGATGTTGTATCGCACGCTCCTGACACAGGGAGAGTTTTATTTTGCCTCCGCTTTTGGAGGCTATCTGGGCAATCTCGATGCGGTGCTGAATGTGCCCTTTGTTTTGATTTTGGTTTTTGCCGGTATTTTGATTGTGATGAGTTTTTTAAAGCCAGAGGAGAGACAGGAGCTGACTTTCTGGCAGAAGGTTTGGATTTGGGTGCTCTTTCTCGTCTCCGCAGTCGGTGTGATGACGGCGATGTTGATTTCTTGGACTCCCTTGCAGGCCAATTACATTCATGGCGTGCAGGGACGCTACTTTTTGCCTCTGCTTCCCTTTGTGTTGCTGACCATAAAAAGCCGAGGCTTAAGGCTCACCAAAAATCATGACAGAAAGCTGCTGTATGTGCTGTGTCTGGGAAATGGATATGTGTTGCTTAGATTGTTTAGTATTGTCAGTATGCGTTTGTGATGCTATACTGGAAGCTGAAAAAAGATAAAAAAATATGGAAAACGATAAGAAAAGATAAGAAGAAATAAGAGAACAAGAAAAAAGTAGAAAAAGGAGATTACAAATCATGGGAAAAATTAAAGTGACAGCTTGTGACATCGAGGGGCTGTATGTGATTGAGCCAACGGTATTTCAAGATGCAAGAGGTTATTTTGTGGAGACCTACAATCAAAACGATTTCAAGGAGGCAGGACTTAACATGGTCTTTGTTCAGGACAACCAGTCCATGTCCGTGAAGGGAGTTTTGAGAGGTTTGCACTTCCAGAAACAGTATCCGCAGGGAAAGCTGGTTCGCGTGATTCGTGGAGAGGTGTTTGATGTTGCAGTGGATTTGCGTGCCAACTCCAAGACTTACGGAAAGTGGTTTGGTGTCACCCTGTCTGCGGAGAACAAAAAGCAGTTTTACATTCCAGAGGGCTTTGCCCACGGCTTTTTGGTGTTGAGCGATGAGGCGGAGTTTGCCTACAAATGTACCGATTTCTATCATCCAGGAGATGAGGGCGGTGTCATCTACAACGATCCTGAGATTGGCATAGAGTGGCCAATCACAGAGGATATGGAGCTGCTTCTGTCCGAGAAAGACCAAAAATGGAAGGGCTTAAAAGAGACCTTTAAGTTTGAATAAGGTCTTCTCTGAGATGGAGGAAATGTTATGAATTATATGCTCTCTCTGTTGAAAGAGATTGTCGCAAAGAGACGGCTTATCTGGGATTTGTCAAAGGCAGACTTTAAAAAACGTTTTGTCGGTTCCTATTTTGGAATTGTATGGATGTTCATTCAGCCCATTGTCACCGTGTTCATTTATTGGTTTATTTTTGGTGAGTATGGCTTTAAGAGCACGCCGCCGATTCCAAACGCTTCCTATGTCATTTGGTTGGTTCCGGGTATTGTGCCTTGGTTTTTCTTCAGCGAGGCGTTGAACACGGGAACAAACTGCTTGCAGGAGTACAACTATCTGGTCAAGAAGGTGGTCTTTCGGGTGGAAATTTTGCCCATCATCAAATTGATTTCTGCTCTGATTGTTCATGCCTTCTTTGTGTTGATTATGTTTGCCCTAAATCTGATTTCTGGAAAGATGCCACTCATCACTTGGATTCAGGTGCTTTATTACAGTTTTGCGGCCGGAATGCTGGCGTTGGCACTCTCGTATTTTACCAGCTCGGTGCAGGTATTCTTTAAAGATATGTCGCAGATTGTGAGCATTTGCCTGCAGTTTGGCATGTGGATGGCACCGATTATGTACGATGAGGGAATGTTTAGCGACAAAGCACCGTGGGTAGCCACTGTGTTGAAGTTGAATCCCTTCTATTATATTGTGGCAGGATATCGAGACAGTATGCTCACCGGAGATTGGTTCTTTGAGAGACCGAGACTGACTCTGTACTACTGGGCTGTGACTCTTATCCTGTTGTTGTTTGGCTTAAAGATATTCAAAAAGCTGCGTCCTCATTTTTCGGATGTGCTGTAGTGGCTGAGAAAAGCTGGCGGAGGGGAGCACAGAGGGGACAAGAAAGAATGGGAGAAAGGCGGGAAAGTAGATGAAGGAAATGATTTTTTTGGAGCCGGTGTTTAAGGAGGTTCTCTGGGGTGGAAATAAACTGAGAACGGAATTTGGATATGACATTCCGAGTGACCACACCGGTGAGGGTTGGATGATCAGTGCCCACAAGAATGGAGATTGCCGCATTGCGAGTGGCTGCTATCAGGGAAAAACTCTTAGTTGGCTGTGGGAGAATCACAGGGAGTTGTTTGGAAACCTTGAGGGGGAAGTGTTTCCTCTTTTGGTGAAGATTATTGATGCGAAGGAGAATCTGAGCATTCAGGTGCATCCGGACGATGCTTACGCTGCCACCCATGAGAATGGAGCCTTAGGAAAGACAGAGTGCTGGTATGTGCTGGATTGCGATGCGGACAGCACCATTGTAGTGGGACACAATGCCAAGAACAAGGCGGAACTCAAGGAAATGATAGAAGAGAAACGTTGGATGGACCTGATTCGGATTCGCCCTCTGCACAAAGGAGATTTCTTCCAAATCAATCCAGGAACGGTACACGCAATTCGAGGTGGAAGTCTGATTTTGGAGATTCAGCAGAGCAGTGACATTACCTATCGGCTCTATGATTATGACCGCTTACAGAATGGAAAGCCGAGGGAGCTGCATCTGCAAAAGAGCATAGATGTGATTCGCTGCCCGCATGAGGACGATGCCTTTGAGCCGAAAAAAATCAGTGGAGATGGGTATCAAGCAGAGATTTTGATGCGTTGTCCCTTCTATACCGTGACGAAGGTGACGGTTGTGGATAAGGCGGAGTTTGTGCAGAACCAGCCCTTTGCGATGATCAGTGTGATGGAGGGCGAAGGAGAGCTGGATGGGGTGAAAATCCGAAAGGGGATGAATTTGATTTTGCCGAGTGGGTATGGAACTTATACCGTGGAGGGGCAGGTTGAATTTATGCTTTCGGGGGTGTGAGCATCCCGCTAAGATTGTGGAAAAGTTCCGCCGAGCTGCGGGTGAGGAACCGCTGAGGTAGTGGCAGAGTT
>JAUNGR010000156.1 GCA_030524485.1 bacterium
TGCAGGGTGGGGAGCATCACTATTTGGCGGTGGCTGTTTTTCTCTTGTATTTGGTTTGTTATGCCATGCAGTGATTACACTGAAAAGAAATGACAAATGATGAAATACCCTGTTTTTTAAAAAGAAGTGTTCTTTACAGCGAAACAAGTCACAATTTTGCAGGGAAGGAGGTAATTGGCGGCTAAGGATAGCCGCCTTTGTTTTGAAAAAAAGGAGAAGGATTGGAGTTTACCTTGAAGAATTTTTATATGTCCGAAGATAGGCTTCCACAATAGCAAGGATTGTCGTAATCTGTTCCTCCGTACATTGTGACAGATAGACCAGCAGACGTTTGTAGTCAAGATTGTCTGCTGGGGCATCTGGATAGAAAAACGGATCGGCGGAAATATGTAAGGCTCGTATGAGCTGCCCTAGCTTTTCAATGCTTGGCACGTTTCCATGATTTTCGATTTCCTTGATATAGCGGGAGGAAACGCCGGATTTTTCAGCCAGTTCTTCATAGGTCAGCTTCTGGTCGGTTCTAGCCTTCTTCAGACGGAATCCCATTTCCTTGTCAATTTTCTTTTTCCTTGCCATATATGCACCTCCATGTATAGTGTATATTGCACATTTTGCTTTGAAAATGCACTAATAAATCACTTTATCAGAGGGGCATAATGCACACATAAGAATAAAAAAGGCTTTGGATATTGCATATAAAAAAACGCAGTATCCAGAGGTTTTTTGCGTGGCTTTTATCCTTTGGGTACGTTTAGGGGAATTTATGTGTTCTGAACGGTCTGAGGGATATTTTTTTGACTTTATGAACCTGTCCGGCTCCTGGCGTGGAAAGGCTCTTTTATAAGGTGTTTTACAGGCAGTAAGACAGGATACACCCTGATAAGTGAATTATACGCTCCCGTAACGTGTGGAAAAAACAGAATAGCAGATATGAATAACGTCCAGCGGGCATCTTGCCTGTCCGGGCGTTTTTTATATACAAATATTTTTTTCAACATTTTTTGCCCTTACCCGAACATCAGCCTATCTCCATTTGGCAGATACAACGGAAAGGGAAAAGGCGTATGCCTTTGTCACGTCACAGCGGGGGAGGAGGTGAACTCGCATGAAGAAACCTTCTCACCATGATGAAATGACGATCAGGCATCGTTTTGACCGCCTGTGCCAGATGTCGCTGAAAGGCGAAGCAATCAATTATTACAGGCACATGGATTACCGCAGGGAACATGAAGCCATGTTTTCTGAACTGTCTGAAAAGGAGCTGAACCAGTTGTTTGTTATGGATGAATACGGAGTGGAAAACAGCCATTTTACAGTGTATGGATATGACATTGAGGTGAAAGACACCTTGATTGCGGAAGCGTTGCAGGCACTTTCGGAGAGGAAGCGGAATGTAATACTGCTTTCGTATTTTCTGGAAATGAGTGATGCGGATATAGCAAGGGAGATGAACCTTGTCCGCAGCACAGTCCATGAACACCGGACACGCTCACTCGAGATTTTAAGGAAGATTATGGAGGGGAAAGCAGATGAAACAGAGATGTAAGAACAGAGAAGAAAAAAATTTGTTGCCTTTCCATATCATTAAGGCAGCATCAGAAGGCGATGTACTGGCGATCAACACAGTCCTGAAGCATTATGAGGGATACATAATTACCCTGTCCACCCGGAAGATATATGACGAGGGAGGGCGGCTTCATTATTGTGTGGATGAAACATTGCGCCGGAGGCTTGAAACAAAGCTAATCACAAAGATACTGGCGTTTGAAGCGGTATAAAGGGCGGCTCGCTGCCCTTTTCCATAGCTGACAGATTTACAGCGGTGTACCTTGATAATTGAATATACAATAACCTCACAGGACGTGAGAAACTGTGGAGCTACGCAGCAGATACGCTATGACTGTCTGTTCCGATAAGGAATTGAAAGTAAAGAAGCATCTGATGATGTTGAAGCAAAGGCACGAGCGAAAAAATATCAGTGTTGGAGTAGGATAGGGGATTCTATTGGCGAAGATGCGGTTTCGTGATAATGATACTTCTGGCGGAAGCCAGTCACATAGAAAAGATGATGGTGTAAGTCCAATGTGGGCAGGCTTCCCACCTGTCACCTGTGAGGATATTTTAATAAAGAAAGGGTGAGCGTTTATAGACGGAAAAAGATTATTAAGATACAGTATGCAGTTATCTATGTTAAAGCAACTTTTAAAGCTGAAATTGATAAGCCAGTTGGAGTATGAGCAAGTACAAAAAAAGTTAATGCGGGATTATGGTATTATATCGAACATTACTGCTTGACTTATTGACTGTGTTGCAATATAATAAAAGCGAACACTACGGTAGGAACACAAAAAGGAGGAAGATATGGAAGTAGAGATTATTAAAGCAAACAATCCATTTGATGAATCTTCCAAAGTCCGTAAAGTTGACCGCTTGAGAGTTGCAGCGTATTGTCGTGTCAGTACGGATGATGAAGATCAGATAAAAAGCTACAACTCGATGGTTAAGTATTATACTGAAATGATACAAAATAATGCACAGTGGGTGTTTGCGGGTGTATATGCAGATAAAGCGATAACAGGAACAAAAGTTGACAAAAGAGAAGATTTTCAACGTTTGATACAGGATTGCATGGATGGCAAGATTGATATGGTCATTGCTAAGAGCTTGCCCCGTTTTGCAAGGAATACGCTGGATACCTTAAAATATGTCAGGATGTTAAAGGAACGGAAAATTGCAGTTTATTTTGAGGTAGAAAAGATAAATACCCTCAAAGACGGAGAATTTCTGATGACAATTTTAAGTTCAGTTGCACAGCAGGAAGTAGAAAATACTTCTGCATATGTGAAAAAGGGCTTAAAAATGAAAATGAAACGTGGGGAATTGGTAGGGTTTCAAGGTTGTCTTGGGTATGACTATGATGTAACAACAAAGTCATTATCTATAAATGAAGAAGGGGCAGAAACTGTAAGGTACATATTTGACAGATATGTTGCTGGAGCTGGAAGTTCGATGATTGCCAGAGAATTAAATGAACAGGGGACAACAACGATAAGAGGAAATCCTTGGACATCTTCAAGCGTTATGGGAATTATCAATAATGAGAAGTATAAAGGTGATATATTATTAGGAAAGACATTTACAGTTGATCCAATCTCTAAAAGGAGATTGGAAAATCTTGGGGAAGAAGATAGGTTTTATATTAAAGACCACCATGAACCAATTATTTCCGCAGAAATTTTTGCAAGAGCGCAGGAAATCAGAGAACGGAGGAACGGGGGGAGAAAATCAGTTACTCCGGGAAAACGGGAGAAATATAGCCGACAATATGCGTTTAGCTGTTTATTAGAATGTGGATTTTGCGGAGCGAATTTGTCAAGGCGAAGGTGGCATAGCAGTTCTAAATATAAAAAAACAATCTGGCAATGTGTGAAGTCTACTAAGGATGGCAAAAGATTTTGCCCAGACAGTAAAGGTATACCAGAACAGGTGATAGAGGAAGCCTTTATTGAATCGTATAAAATGCTATGTGCAGATAATAAAGATGTGTTAGATGAATTTATTTCCAGAGTGGAAAAGACTTTGAGTGAGGATTCTGCGAAAGATAAAGTGTTGAAGCTACAAAAAAGTGCAGATAATCTTCAAGCTAAGAGAAAGAAATTACTGGAAAATTACCTAGAAGGAATTGTTGCGCAGGACATCTATGAAGAAACGGATGTGGGTTATGAAAGAAAGCTGTCTGACATAAAGGCAAATTTAGCGATGTTAGAACAGCAGATGCAAGATGAAGTTTCTTTGAAACGGAGGATTGCGGATTTCAAAAAAGCATTGTCAAAGAATGGTGTTCTGGAGGAATTTGACAGAGGAATATTCGAGAGTATAATTGAAAAGGTCATAGTCGGTGGCTATGATGAAGATGGAAACAAAGATCCCTATAAAATCACTTTCATATATAAAACAGGATTTAGGAATGAAATTGGAAATGCAAAAGAGCGTTTTGACAAGTCTAAGAGCATAGGGGATAAAGCTAAGGAATTGTGTTCCCATATCGCAGACGAGGTAAAAGATGTGTGTTCCTATGTTAGTGACAACACATGTGGAGACGGTATGTTTATTGTCCAAACTCAAAGTCGACCATCATATTGAAA
>JAUNGR010000013.1 GCA_030524485.1 bacterium
GGGACTTGTCCCTTGACCCATTAGCGGGCTTTGCCCGCACCCATCCTCGCCGGATGGCAGGAAAAGGGCACACTGCTCCCTTTTCTGCTGTATAAGGATTATCCGAGAGCTTTTTGTCAACAGACTTTCGCGGCATATCCTCACAGGTGGCGTTGCCACCTGCTGCGGTATTCCACGGTTCTATTGACAACAGCTCCGCTCCTGTGAAACACTGCCATTCTTCTGGATATTCAGGATGGTCTGTTGTCCGAGGAAGATGAATTTCCAGAGGTAGTATTGGAGAAGGAATTGCCAGTCTTGTTTGAAGAAGGTCATGACGCGAGGAAGCTCATCTATTTTGAATTTATTATGCAGATACTTGATAATAAGAAACAAGTAGAATATTCAGCTAATCTTCAACATTCTGTTCAGCAATCAGAAAATGATAAGACTCTTTTAAATGTTCAGCTTCAAGAACTTCAGAAAAAATTGCTCGAATTAGATGCTGATTCTTATTTTGAGACTAGAGCTAAAATTGATGCTCTTAATAAACAATATTCTGATACAGAACAGAAGATGAACTTTGAAATACAAGAAAACAATTCTACAATAGCTCGCTTACAGAATGAAATATCTGCTCTTGAGACCAAAAATCAAAGTCTTTTAAGACAAACCAATTCTCAAGAACGCAAGCTTAAACGTACAAAAGAATTATATAAAAGTGTTGATTATTGTATTAATACTTTTTTACAAACTGGTACAACCGACTTGCTATCTGATTTTGATGAAAGTGATTATGATAACTTTGCTCCAAGCATAATCCTTAAGCTTCATTGTATGGATATAAAAGATCTTCGAAAAGCTTATACGGAAAACACTAAAGCAATCAATCAAATTTTAGATGCTTATGCGGCAAGATATACCACAAAAGCAAATCAAGCTATTTATCAACTGATGGTTATCGCTCTACGTGCTGAGCTACAAAACATTCTGTACAATCTGAAATATGAAAAATTAGATAAAGCTGTCGATGATGTAAAGAAAGTAACTACAAAATATCTTAAAATTGCAGGAGATGGTAATCAAAGTATTGTAGGAACTTTAACAAGATTCATTGGAGAAATTGAATATCTTTTTATCGATGCTGTAAAAATAGAATATAACTATTATGTAAAGAAAGAACAAGCTCGCCAAGAACAATTAGCCATTAAGCAGCAGATGCGTGAAGAAGCTGAAGAACGAAAAGCTCTGGAGCTACAGCGTAAAAAGGTAGAGCAGGAAGAAGCCAAATACCAAGCCGAAATCCAAAAAGCAACTGAGACTTTATCCTCTTCCACTGACGATAGTCAGATTGCCGCTTTGAAGTCTAAAATTCTCGAATTACAAGGACAATTATCAAACGTTACACTTAAAAAAGACGAAATTAGTAAACTTCAAAATGGTAAAGCAGGAAATGTGTATATTATCAGTAATTTAGGAGCTTTTGGAGAGAACATATTTAAAATTGGTATGACAAGAAGAATGAACCCGCAGGATCGTGTTGATGAACTCGGTAGTGCTAGTGTACCTTTCAAATTTGATGTTCATAGTTTCATCTTCTCCGATGATGCTGTAGGATTAGAAAATAAATTACACTCCATCCTGAATGACAAACGAGTAAATAAGGTGAATATGCGAAAAGAATTTTTCTATGCTACACTGGATGAACTGGAAGATTTAGTAAATCAGTTAGATCCGACTGCTGAATTTACAAAAACTATGCTCGCTGAAGAATTTAGGCAATCGCAATCTACAGATACACCTTATACTGTAGAATATCATGAAACTAGTGATGAAAATGCGAGTGATGAGGACGATGAATAATCACGTCTCGCATTAGTATGTATTGGTAGAGTGAGTCTTAGAAGGTGAATGATTTTTCTGTTAAACAAAAAACGTCTCCGGCTGCAACCAGAAACGTTTTTCACACCACTACCCTAACTCCATAAAAAGGCTATGTGTAATGTCTCTCACAAATCACATTCTGACTACCAAGCGTAGCTTGTAATCGTACATCATTTTCAGTCTTTGGAATACAAGTGTAAATCTATTTGAGTAAGGACTTTCATTACCAAACAGTTCTACAACCACCATTATGAAAACCGATTGCTCCGCACTACCACAATCTGAAGAATTTATTATATTTTTTGAACCACACTTAACTGTTATGAAAAAGGTTTTTCCGTTCAACGATGGTGAATAAATCAATAATTGAACATTAAGTCATATTAATTACATAAGCACAAAGGAGTTTTTTTATGGGGTGGAGATTTAGAAAAAGCAAAACCCTTCTTCCAGGGATAAAAATTAATTTCAATAAAAATAGTACTAGTATTACCCTTGGAAAGAAAGGAATACATCATACTATTAATTCTAAAGGGAGGCATACCACCTCTCTTGGAATACCTGGAACTGGAATATATTATACTCAAAGTTCAAGCAGGCAAATGCCAAAAGAAACCACTCATAAATCTAACATTAAAGGATGTTTAATACCGTTTTTTATAATATTGTGTTTATTTGTTAGCTGCACTGCTGCTTTATCCAATTCAGATAATTCAGAAAACAGTAACGCTCAAAACACTGAAGCTACTATCGAAACAACATATGAAGAAACTGAGCCAAGTCTTACTTTATACACTACTACTAGTTTAAATGTGCGAAACGGTCCGGGAACTGAATATGCAATCATAGAAACTCTAGCTAGTGGAACTCCAGTAGTTATTGTCCAGACTTCAGGTGATTGGGCTGAAATCGAACATAGTCAGTCACCAGCATATGTCTCTTTGTCTTACTTGAGTGACTCTCTAGAAACTCAAGCGACAAAAGCTCAAGAACCTTTAGTATGGATATCTCATAGTGGAAAAAAATATCACTCAAAAGCGTCATGCAGCGGCATGAAGGGACCTGAACAAGTTACTTTAAGCCAAGCACAAAGACGAGGCAAAACTCCTTGCAAAAAATGCTATTAATTATCTCTTCCGCTTTATTTTAGATGCACAATATTCGTGACATGCATCCTAGCAAGGAATGCATCAAATGTGGCAACATATGCATTGGTGAGTTCTAAGGTGAATGATAGAACCAAGAAGGATGTCAGGATTTGTTACTAACAAGCCAAAATCCAGAAAATTGTACAAAAAGAAAAATCCCGCAAATCCAAGGAAAACCTTGAATCTGTGGGATTTGTTTTTGCTGTCGAATTATCGCTTGCATAATTCAAAAGCTTTGTTTTGTGCCTTTTTCAAGATGCTTTGTTACTAATCAATTTCTAACACGAATCACCGTGAACTATCGCAAACTTTGGTAACTTATAATTCCTCAATTTTGTATTTCTTCTTTCCCCAATCATATTCTGCAATTTGCAACGCACCTTGGTCATCCGTTACCATACATTTTCCTTCATCCCTATCTTTTTTCGGGTTCAAGAAAAAATATCTCCCATTTGCTCCTTTCTGATAGCCTGTCAGCATATAACCAGCATCATCAAACAGATACCAGCCCCAAGTTCCCCTTGTGACTTCCTGCAGCCAAAACCAACCGCTTTTGCAGAAACTTCCATCTTCATTTTGATACCACCAACGCACACCGTCAGCGGCTGGTTTGAAGCCTTTTGTATATGTCTTTGCCAGACTCCAGTCTGGAATACCGTATCCCAAGATTTTAGAATCTGTCTTACTGTAGCTTTTGCGAAAAACACCTCCACCATTTGCCACCACTCCGCTGTTCCCAGAAGTGTTCCCTTCTATAGTTTTGATTCTGCTCGTTGTCACTTCCTCCACAATGCCCGTGTGATAGGCACGGCTTCCATTCGTAAAAAATACAACAGCTCCTGCTTGAGGGGTACTGCTCCACCGCCCAACACTTTTAAATTGATTCACCCCTGTAGGGCAATAGTGATACAAGCTTCCACCAAGCATCTTTTTTGCCACCGAAAGCCCAAAGGCTTGCACAAACATCTCTGATACAAACACGGCACACCAAGGCTGTGCTTGCAAATTTGTGCCAATGTGGGTGGAATAATCTCTTGCAAAGCAGGTGTAATTATTGCTTCCAGCGTTTTCCGTGTAACTATCTAAATCTTTATTTGATTTCTTTTCCAAATAGCCTATCCAAGAAGCTGCTGTTTGAATTAATGTGTTGACTACGTTCATTTTTTCTCCTTCCAAGCAAAAATACTATCAGCCATTTCTGACCGATAGTATTTTTGCCATTACACTACTTTAAATTTTCTTTTTCCATCCGTTCCCGAACAGCCTGACTTATATATTCGCTCACGCTCTGTCCAGCTGCTTTTGCAAACTCCTTTATAACCGCTTTTTGCCCTTTCGGCACAATGATTTCCACTCGGTCATAATTCATCTTGTTGAACTCATTTTGATACTTAAATTGATCAAATTCTTTTCTTGAGGGACTTGCCATTTTCTCACAATCCTTTTATAATATTAATGGATTGGGCGGCTTTGGCAAGTCCACCGCCCTCTCTGTTACCTTAGTTACGCTTCAATATCTTTTTGCGTATCTTCTTTTAATTCTCTAACCATTTCCAAAGCTTCTTCCACTTTTTCAGCTTCCAGTGCTTTTTCAATTCTTTCGAGAGTTCTCAGAAGTTTTCTTGAATATGCAACAAACTCTTTCATATCTTCCATGCCGTTCTCCTTTCTATGCTTGCCCATGTATTTGTTAA
The DNA here is from genome assembly GCA_030524485.1 of bacterium. Classification (GTDB taxonomy): domain Bacteria; phylum Bacillota; class Clostridia; order Lachnospirales; family Lachnospiraceae; genus CAJMNU01. The sequence goes on from JAUNGR010000013.1 coordinate 4,706, forward strand.
GATTCTCTCTTAACTGTATATAGTATATCACATATTCCGTAATATGTCAATACGCATTTTGGAAATATGTGATATTTTTCTATCCTAACTTTCAGGTGTGCATTGCGAACTGCTGAATGCTCTCTGAAAGTAATTCCAGAGAGCATTCGAAATTTAATCTTCTTTTTCTGTTGCTTCAGTTGTAGCAAGAATCAATTTTTCTGTCACAGCAAGACCTCTTATCAAGAAGTCTGGAACACTACAACCGCATTCTACTAGATTTTCTAATATGCTTCTAATTTCGTTGATAAGCAACGTAGCTAATGTAAACCATCCCAACAAAGCAAGAAAATTCAAATCAATGTGCAAAAAATCTTGCCCTAAATGTATGAAAATCTCTGGAATTAAAAAAGCTACTAGAATTATAATCCAGTAGCCTGCTTTCTTCAAAATCCCATTCATTCCTACTTTGCTGGATTCTTTCTTGAGTTTCCTTGCCTTCCACCAGCCTGTCAGATAGTCTAGCACATTTAACAGAAGATATCCTGCAAAAAGATACCAGTATATACCAAAAATCGCACTCATTAGAGTTATTACCCCTCCAACGATTGCGTTGTATTTATCTATCCATCGCTGCATTCGTATCACCTCATTTTTCAATCTCTGCCGCTGGTCCTGTTGTGCCTACATCGCAAGTGCAGTTCGGGTCTGGTTTTACCCCTCGAAGGTCGTTGAAAGTTACACCCTTTTCATTGTGATAGCAGCTTCCTGTCACCTTATCCTCTTTCTTAATCTCTGCCGCCGGTCCTGTTGTGCCTACATCACATGTGCAGTTCGGATCCGGTTTTCCCCCACGAAGCTCATTGAAATTTGTCCCTTTTTCCTCGTGATAACATCTTTTACTCATAATTTGTCTCCTTTCTTAACTCAACCAAATTCGTTTGATGTATCGATAACCAATATTATTACATGTTATTCTAATTTTTTTGTTCACTTGTGCATTGGCGAGCGGAAATACTGCTGTTTGTTCTCCATCCACACAGGCATGACCTCCCAAGCCAATACTATTACTTCCATAATCTGCTGTCGCCACCATAAACGATGACTCATTTGTACTTTCAGCATTAAATAATACATTCAGCTGAGTCTTTCCAACCAAGTTCACTTCGCTACTCGTTTCGATATAACTTCCGCTTGTCAGTCGTATCTGTGCGGTATCAAAAACAACCGAAGAATTTCCTTTCCATGCAACCAACTGATTTCCATACGAATACAAATCATTTACCGTTGGCACATATCCTTCCCATGTCCCAGTGACCCCGAAGATTGTTACACCTTTTTTGATATTCGCCGCTATCAGATTTGCATCTCCAGCAATAGTTTGAGCACCAGCGAGATACTGTCCTGCTGCAATAGTCTGTGCGGTCGATCTAGGAGTGTAAGTTGCTGCTGCCTTTTCCGACATGCTCCCTGTCACTTTCTGTCCTTTACTGTAAGCTATTTTCCCTTTTCTGACATCCGCTGCTGTCACAGTACCATCGCTTGTGTATGTACCCGTAATTGTATTCGTATCATCTGCTCCATGCCCAGCGAGAGTAGTTCTGCCAACTTTGACACCGTGCTTGATATTGCCAGCATTTAAGTTTGCCACATTGCAAGTCGCAATGCTTGTTCCATCAAAATACCCTGCTCCAGAGACAAATTTTGCACTCACAAGTCCCTGACTCGGGTCAACAGGGTGCGGCTGTAAGCTTACATTCTCGTATCCAGAAAGACTTCGAGTTTGACCCGAATAATTATTGATATTTCCACTTATCCCAGCGATAGTAGCGGTTTTTAAAAATAGATTTGGGTCAATATTAAGAACATTCCTGACATCAGCAATAGGGAGTTTAAGCTCAGCTGAGCCATCGGTTTTATACGGCCAGTATCCCTCTGGTACATGTACCCATATACCATTATATACGGCATCCCCTACCTCATATACAACGCCAAACCCTCCTGTATCTTTCCCATCGTCTGTGACGGGTACTTCTTTTTGACCAGCATGAGTCCAGTCTTTCATAGTTCCCTCGACAACAGCATCATTGCTATCGCTTGTAATTGTTTGCTTGCCTTTCAGCACATGTGCTTTTGCAGCAGTTACATCTTTTGATGTCACTCCTGAGCTTTCTGCTTCTGTACTTCCTCTTCGCATCAAAAATGCTTCCACTCTTTCACCTCCTAAATGCTTGCTTCCCAGTCTTCAATGCTTCGATTTTCCCAGTCGTCAATGCGTCCCCTCAGCCCCACTCCTTTAATTTTGATGTAAAAATCATTGCGAATTATATCATTCGATTCTAATCGTAAAGTATCATTTCCTACAACCACACGGCGTAATTTCGCATAATCTTTTAACGCTTGCTGGAGTAAATTCTCGTCAGTCATCTTGCTCAAATCAATATCAACATCAAGCAACGTGTCTTCAGTAAACTTGTTTGGAAAGCTAAAATAATCGAGATCTAAATTAATAGTGTAAAAAGCTTTCTCCTGACTCCAATTTTCCCCTGTGTAAGACGGCACTTTGATGCCTCCGATGTATCCATCTAGCCGTGATAACTTCTCTGGTAGCGTTTTTTTGTCCTCAAATGTTACATTTTCCGCTAAGGCACCAATGTCTGTTTCCCGCACCGTGCCGTCTTCTTGCATGTGCAAAATCTTTTTTGTTACCATTGCAATTCCTCCCTAATAGCGGCTCATTTCTCCTAATTGCAGACTAAACCATGGGCTAAAGTCCCCAGTGAGATTTCCGCTATTATAAAAATTAGTCACTCTCGCCTGTACCGTAACAGGCCACGTTCTTTCAGAATTATAGTAGGGATAGACTCCAAAAAGAAGCTGCATCAAGCTCAAACCTCTACGAACAGGAAACACGAACATCACAAATGCATCATATGGAGAGTTGAGATTGGAAGTCTCACCCACCAGTGGAGAACAATAATAATACACTCCTGTCTCTACATAATCATCTAAATCTCTACCATCATCTGGAATTTCCGTGAACATTTTAGAAGACAAGGCTTCTACAACATCTTCCAATGTCTTACCGTCCGTGAATATGATATTTTTTGCGATTGCACCAAAATCAATCGTTTCCGTTGTTCCATCTTCTTTTTTTAACTGAATTCCGTTTGTTATCATGCAGCTCCTCCTTATGGCCAAGTCTCTATGACTCAGAAACTTAATTCCAAGTCATAGAGACCGCAAAACACTAAGAAATCAAGAAGCAAATAGACCCTACAGGAGCCACGCTTGGAAGCTCAGATGCGAAGTAAATCTGAGGCATAGTATCCAACTTTTTCTTATCCTCAGCACTCATTAAGCCATTCGCACTCTGTGTAGCTGGAGAATAAGTTGTATTTGGCGGTGTCTGCCAAGTACCGTCTCCTCGCAAGTATTTTGCCTGTGCACCAGCAGTTGGTACAGGCACATATCCTGCCTCGCCTGCTGCCTCTGCTGTGGCTCCAGTCATGCCCACTGGCTTTGTATCCGTAAATACTGCACCAGCAGGAACATCTGTTGCCACGGTATGTCCTCCTACAGTAGAGGCATTACCACCATTCGCTGGCATGGATGTAGGCTTATTTTTGATAAACGCATCCGATGTATCATCTGTAACAGACCAGTCAGACTGTACGTTCGCCTGTGCATTTGCTGGTGCATGAGCCGTTTGGCTGTGGTCATATGCAATTTTACCCCTATCGCCACGGTAAGCAGTTGCAGCAGTTTCACCTAATGCAATGGAAGCAGAAATCTCAGCCAGTGCAGTGCCAGACCAACGATAAGTTTTATTGGTAGTCAAATCAATATAAATCTTGCCTGTCTCGTATGTAATCTCTTGTGTATGTTCACTGTCGGAATAAGCCTTTCCGCCCTGCACATATACATCTAAAACGTCATCAACGTAAGATGGCAACTGAGCAGCTGGAACTTTTCCGCTGGCATCCAGTTCCGCCACTCCACCAGAAGCACCTTTCAACGTAGCAGAAATTGCTCCTACGTCAGCGGCTGTTAATGTAATATCCGCTGACAAAGCTCTATTATTAACCTTACGTGATACTGGCACTTTTTCTGCAAGTTCATCATCGTAGTTCTTTTCAGCTGCCCACTCTGCTTCTCCGTCTGCCTTCCACTTCAGAATCTGTCCAGATGCCCCACCTACTGGGATGTGCTTGTTTCCTGGTGTGGTCGGATGAACATACGCAGAACCTGTTGTCTGCTCTACCCACGCAGAGCCATCGTAAGTATACATTTTCTTTGTTGCCGTTACATACACAGGCAGACCTGCGTATGCCGCCTTGATGGTTACAAGTTCATCTCTGTCCGCAATCGTATCGACTACCGTTCTCGCATCCAGCGGTGCCTGAGCTTGGAGCTTAAATCCAGATGCGACTGTAATGCCTTTCTTATCCGAAAATCCCATAATATCTTACCTCCCCGAATTAATAGTTGAATGTCATCTTAAATGCGGACACAGTAGATGCACTGTTGATGTACACATAATAAGCTACACCATCAACGGTCACATCGTTTCTCGTAAATGTATCTGTCACATCAAAGTTGTTTGGATCTAAGATTTTTGCTAATGCACCGTAGCTAGCCGGATATGCGAATACCATCTTCTGGTCTGTACAGTTGTAAGTGAAGCTCTTATTAGACTTCGCTGTCACAGACTTCGTCAATGCCTTCACCTGAGCCGTAGTTGGAGCTACCACATCAGCTGCTACTGCTCCGTAATAGTAAGCATTTACGAAGTTGTAAGTGCCCGTCTTTGCCGTCACAGTCTTACCATCCGCATCGGTTACGGTCACAGAGAGCTGCTTTGTTGCTGTCACAGTCAATGCTGCGTCAAAAGTGATTGCATTTGCTCCAGCTGTGATACCGCTTGTCTTTGTTGCAAGACTTGTGCTGCCATCAAACACTTCAATCTTTGTGATTGCCGCAGAGCCAAGTGTAATATTCACTGTCACACCTGTCACACTGTGAGAGGTACCAACCTCCACTACTCCTCCGTTCGCTGGTGTCATCGCTGCCGTTACGGTCGGACCTACATAAGCGTGCAACAGCTTATCAATCATGTCGATTGCTTCCACGCCTGCTGCAGGCGGAACATAGCCCTTTGGAATGCCTCCGAGAGCCACTGTAGATGGAGTCTGATTCTTGTACAAAGTATCGTTTGCGGTTGCTCCTTCCGCAATAGTACCCAGTTTGGCTTTGTCGGCAGCGGCCATAAAGCCGTCCGCAGATGTAGTTGCAGTGGCGTGAGTATGATTCTTGTCTGCCTTTTGCGTGATAGCTGCGTTCAGAGCATCCGCAACTTCCTTGTGTGCTGCGATGTAGTCAGCAATCTCTTTTAATGTGTCATATGTCTCAGGTGCCCCTCCGATGAGGTCATTAATCTTCTCCTGCACGTAATCCACAATTGTCTTGTCTGTGAGGTCTCCGTTTGCTTCTGCGATGTAAACCGCATCTGCTGCTGTCTGCTGGAACCATTTTTCCCATTTTGGTGCGTTTGCTGTACCAGCATTGCGGTACATAGGTACTCTTTCAAATGCCATGTCTGTTACCTTTCCTTTCTTGTTTTAGTTTATTTTTGCAAAAAAAGCAGCATCCTTGGGGGTCTCCCTAGACACTGCTAATTTCCCCGATATGATATTCTCTTTCTCCACCTGTAATGTAGGAGAACGTGTTACTGCCGCTGGAGTTTGCCCCCAGTTTTCTGTTGTGCCGTCACTTGGTGTCTCTGCTTGGAAGAGCAAATTGTTATAAGATGCCCCTTCGAATTTTGCAGACTTCTCTGGCTCTACCCAGTCGTCCACAACAAAGAGCGTCATCCCCGGCTCCAACGGTGTGGATGAGGAACCGAACACAATCTTTTTCTCAATTTTCCTCTTCAAAAAAGCGATATTGTTGATTAAAATCTGAAAAATAGCATTAAAAATATTTGCGTGTGCTCGGTCGGTTGGCTCTAGCTTTCGTATTTTATCGACATACTCTAAGCTTTCTGGATCTGGAACTTGAAAATCAGCCATTTTCTCACCTTCTTTCTGCCTTATGCTGTATATGCCTAAAAGATTTCATCCATATCAAAGATGAATTCCATATCTGCATCTTTTCCTTTCGGAAGGAAGGTCTTGTACGCAATCAAGTCACCTTCTTCATCGCACAAGCCCTGTTCGCTGATATAAGTTCCTGCAAGCTCCTCTTTGCTCAATCTGACAGTGTAGCGGCAAGTGATTTCTCCTTCTTCTGTTTGAGGATAGCTGTGAGATTCTAATTCTTTTCTCAGCAACTCTTCATGCAGAGAGGTTTCTTCACCAGTTGGCTCTCTCACATTCCCATCCGCATCACAGCCTCCGCTTCCGAATGCCATGACTACAATCGGAGGCAGCACAATATCCCCAGCGTGTGCTTGGCACAGCTTTTTTCTCCCCACCACCGTTGTCTTTGCTTTGCTCATCGTCTTTTCCTCCATTTTTTTGTTAATCGAAATATGTCATCACTTCTGCATCAAGTAGTTTTTCCCCATCTAATGCATATGTGCCATCCAGAATCCACAAATCCTTCTCAACTGTCAACATACCCTCCGCTTTCGCATCGACTTTGCACTCTGATGTAAGCCGCAATCGGGTTCTGTAGTAGTCATCCTCATCCATCTCCCTGCCATCTAAGAAGTATGTTCCATCTAAAAACCACGTTCCGTCTAGGAAGAGCCAACTGGCGTTTTTTCTTGGGAAAAATTCGCTGATAAACTCAATTCTTGACTCGTAATCTATTGGCACTTCTACATAATTGCGATACTCCCCTGCAAGGTCAAAAATCAGATTCGCTGGTATAATCTCTCGTAACTCTCTTTTCAAGAATTGTAAAAAGCTCAATTGCTGTTCTCGTAAGATAATCTCAATCTGATACTCTTTAAAACGTGTGGCATCTATCTCATAAGCCTCGGCTCCTACCCATCCTGCAAGCATTTCTTTGAGTCTCAGCAGGGTGTAAGGCAGTTGACGATTATAATGAATCAAGATTTCTCGCCGTCTCTCCTCTATTGTTCCAGAAGGTCGAATCCCCAGCATTGTTTCGTATCTTCGAATCGCACTCACAGAAGCATAAGATATAAAATTGTCATCTAGCACCTGTGCCAAATCTTTGAATAAGAACGTAAACTCTGGATTTTCCGCTGTGGTAAGCTCTCTAAACTCTCTGATTTCCGCAACAACCGCTGGAAGGTAAGATTCAAGTTGTATTTCTCTCAGCTCTCGCTCTGATGATTTCTTCACCTGCAAACTCCCCTCTCTGTGCTATCTCATTTTCGCCTAACTCCCAGTTTCCTTCCTGCCCTAAGATTTTAGTCCCAGAAACATCAAGAATGCCTTCTACGTCAAGCAGACTGCTTTCTAATCGAGAGATTCTCACAACAAGGCTTTCATTTGCTTCCCAAGTACGATTCAGACTCTCTAGGTAAGTGTCTATCGCCTCTTCTATGCCCTCTTTGCAACTTTCAAAATCCCATCCGCTCTGGTAAGTCAGTGAAGTCTCAATATCTAAAACTACTGTTTGTACTCCTTCCACAGTGACGGTGTGCCCGATGGGAGCCAGTCCATATCCCATCCCGGAACCTTCTTCTGGGTCAATGGTATCTTTTACAAGTTGTAATAGCTCCTCGGTCGGGGCGTGGTATTCCGAGTCTTGAATCAGCAATTTCACTGTTCCTCCACCATCCCAAACTGGCAGCACTTTCACACCACCAACCCCTGCAATCGCACGCACTTTCTGCTTATAGTCTGCAATATTTCCGCCAAACGCCTGTGAGGAAAAACTCTCAAAGTATCGCTCTCGCAGATGCTCTGTCTCTTCTTCGTCTTCGCCAGGAATCAACACTTCCACAAGCTCCGCCTTCGTAAGCCCTGCGATATACGCAATCGGAATCAAAGTTCCAAAGTGACGATTTCCTTCTGCTCCTGCCGTCTCGCACTCTACACGATAGCTGTAGCCACTTATCTTTTCTACAACCCTATAATTTAACATATCAATCGAAAAACGGCTTCCAATAGGCACTTCTGCGTCAAATTCCGCTCGAAGAATCGCATAAGTAGCTTCGTAAGGTGCAATTCCTCTCTCTGCACAGCGGCGAATCAAATATTCTCTGTTCTGCGTGTCTGCAAAGGACTGCTCAATCATCCAGTCCATCTCTATGTACATATTTTGCAATTCTACCGCCGCAGGAGCAAGAGCATCGTATATGATAGAACCTTCTCTTTTATCTATCCCAGAAGGCACTCTATCAAGCATTCTCTTTAAAATTTCTTCATATCGAACCGTTTCAAACACGCTCTTCGTCCTCCTATCAGATTGCAATCTCTTCGTTCACAGTAAAATCTCCATTTGCAGAATGCACACAAAACTGCACCAACAATGCCTTTTTCGCTTCCTCAAAAGTAAAATCATCCACAGACGTAATGCGATCATCTTGCATTAATGCCTCCTGAATTCTTCGTTTTACCTCGGATTTCACATAAGGCATCGGCTTTCCTATCAGTCCCTTTAACTCCACTCCATAATTCCAACTGTAGATGATAGAATCATAGCGTTCCGTGCGTAAAATCTTATAGACTGCCTGTTTGATAGCCTCCTGCCCATCTACGTATCCTTTCATCCTCCCCTGCTGCATTTGCATTGCATAAGTCTTTGACGGCTGTGATACTTGCCGAATTTTAGAAGCTATCTCTCCATTTGTCTGTGGCAACATCTCATCCTCTCCCCTCTGTCCTCTCTGCACTCCTCGCTACTTTCCAAGCGTTCCCAGAAGCATATATTTCTGTCCACCAGTTTTTCTCAACAATGCCACTCTGCTTCCGAGTTGCACCTGTGATGGAATCCGAAGAGTCATTGACATCCCATCTGCTCCTTCCACCTGCACCTTTTGTTCTTGCAGATGCTCTGGAACAAGCAACATGGCATCCTCCAAAGTTACTTTCAATTCTTCCACGCTCACACGAAGAGGAGATACAGACTGCACTCTCCCAAAACAGATGTCGCAAGGCTGAGCTGCCTTCTGTGCATTCATGCTCATTTTTACTAAACCGCTCGCCCAGTCAGGCAATCCAATCACGCCCTCTCAAGTCCAAATTCATTGTGTATTTCTCTCCCTCCCAAGTATGAGTTACCTTTTCCACCATCATGTAATTTTTCAAGCTCTCATCCTCTAAATCCAAAAATACTGGTATCAGACAACCTGCCCTCACCCCCACATCTCCTAGTGCATTTTTGACCGATAATTTCTTTGTTTTTCGATTGTATTGAAGCAACAGTGAGTCAGCAGTAGCCTGACCATTTACCCCTTTGTCTGCTTGATAGTAATATTGCAGCACTCCCCAAGCATTGATGTTCTCGGAGTGCTTTGCTATGTAAATCTCTCTCTTTCCAGAGTCTTCGTTGTCAATGCTGACCTTTACCTGATTGTAAGTATCCCCATCGATGCTACTTGAACAATCATAGTCTTCCGCCGTATCCGGAAAGATTGCAACGTTAAGTTTCATATCTGCGATGGATGTTAATGTCAATTTTCCGTAAGAGTCATACAGCACATACATTTTTCGAGTAGAAACCATTGTCAAATCCAATGCGGTCAATATAATATCGAACAAAGTTTTGTCTGATTCCGAGCGAGACGCTATCACAAACTCCGTGCTGGCAAGTTCTCCTACTGACAAACCAAAATCTTCTGCAATCATACGAATGACACCGTCTGCCGTCTTGTTTTTATAAACGTAAGTATCTTTATTCTTCAAGTAACGCAGTTGGTCATACGCTGTAATTTTCATCTCCTTGTCTTTGCTCCATTTCCGCTCAAACACAAAGCCATAAAAGAAAGCTGTCCCATTCCAGAATACACAAACCCGATTTCCTTCTTGAATCGGATAATTGCTATCCACCAAGACCAAAAACTCAAATTTCCCCGGAACGCCTTGCCTCTCTAAGCTCCAAGTCGCATTTCCCAACACCACAGGATAAAATTGTCTGCTTCCATCATCAATGAGCACTTCAATCATAGCATTCCTTCTTTCTACCTAGCTCGGAAGAGTCAGCACTTGACCAGGATATATCAAGTTTGGATTGTTTATTTTATCTTTGTTTAACTGATAAATCTCCTGCCATCTGCTACCTTTTCCAAGTTGCTTTTTTGCGATGTTCCAAAGGCAGTCCCCTCTTTGCACCGTATAAGTCACCGCTACTGGAGCATTCGATGTCTCTCTTTGCTCTTCCACAATCACTTCCGTCTCTTCTTTTTTTACTTCCTGCACCGTGATTGTCTTGACACCGTAGTATAAGTACTGTTTCAACGAAATCGAAACTGTAACATCAAAGCCATCTTTTGCATCTTCCTGTATGCTGTAATCCTCCAAGGTGACTTTCATGTTTGTATCAAAAAAGGAATCCCCCGAAGGAAATTCCCGAATCACCAAGAAAGAAAATGGCTTTTTGCTGTTTTTTAGGCTTTCCAGATGTCCTAAAAAGTAATCAGGCATCTCAAAACCTGAATCGTACTTCGCAAAAGGGTAACGAACCGCTGGAAGCAATGCATCAAAGCTGATTTCGCTTAGCCCTGCTGGATTGCAAATGTTAATTTCTTGCCCGTTAATCAAGTTCATGGTCTTATTCTGCCCCTTTATCTTGACCTTAAGGCTCTGCGGTGCCACTGGAAGTAAAACATCCTCCAGATAAAATTGATACGCCATCAGTACACTCCTTCCGCTGCGGTTTCTAGGGTCTCTGCAATTACGCTATCCAGATAGTCTCCGATTCCGTCTAAATCCATGTAGGAATTCACCTGATTGGTGATGCCTCCCATGTTGACCGTAAGCTCCGCTGTTGTGAAGCGATTGATAATCTCCTGCTCCGCCATGTCCCGAAGATACTCTAGCTCTTCTTCGGCGATTTCCATAGCATCAGCAATTTTTCCAGTGTTTTTTGATGTATCACCAATTCCACTTCCAATATTCTCTAACAGACTAGCGTAATCAAATGGTTCTGTAGTATTGTTTTCCTCTCCCTTAAACAGCCCACTAATTGCATTCGAAACCTTGTCTGCAACACCATCACCCCAGCTTGAGCCAGATGCAAAAGCATCAGATATCCAGCCATCCTGGAACGTATCAAATGTATTAAATCCTTTTTCAAATGCGTCAGAAACTGATTGATAATCTTTCTTGTTTTCTGCAATGGCCTCTGCTTTAGCAGCGTACTCATTTGCCGCTGTTGTAATCCCTGAATAATCGAATTCAATAAACGGAAGTTTATTCAAAGCTTCGCAAATGCCTGCTACCACGTTCAATACAGTTGAAAGCAAATCATACCATAGAGATTGCACGGAAGTGATTGCATTTGAAAATGCCGTCATAATATTAGCTGCTACCGCCGCAATAGCACTTCCAATCCCCAAAGCAATATTTGCAACTGTCAATCCTAAATTCTTAAAAAACGCTACTACTACGCTTATTCCTCCTGTTATTACTCCAAAACCGCTATTTGCAATTCCTGTCAACTTTGCAATCGCCGTACATACTGCAAAAATAGCAGCAACTACAGCAATAATTAAAATTACAATCCAAGTAAGAGGGCAAGCCAACAGAGCTGCATTAAAGCCATATTGTGCCGCTGTTGCGGCGAAAGTTGCACCTGCCTGCATTGCCAAAGCAGCAGCGTGAACCTTCTCCGAAATAGCTTTTGCTGCTGTAATCGCAGCCGATATAGCTGTGATAGTGTTATAAAGCAGCATAGCTCCATAATATAATCCCAGAGCTGTTACGATTCCCATAATAATAGGCTCTATAATAGACCAATTTTCTCCTATGAAATTTCCCACCGAAGCAATCAAATCGAAAATTCCAATCGTGATAGTTGCTATCATTGACACAGCTCTAATAGCACCATCTACAAAACTTTGGAAACTGTCACTATTCGCAAACTCGTTTAACCTTTGAAGTACAGGTTGAAATGCTACCAAAGCAGTATTCTGAAAATGAGTCCAAATCTGCGAGAATGTCATTGGCATACTCTCGAATTTGGCGTTCGTTTCGTCTGCTGCCGCAAACATAGCTGCCTTTACCATTTCTGCTGAAATCAAGCCCTCTGATGCGATATCTTTCAAATTTCCTTGAACATTTCCTGCAAGCTCTTCTGTTTTCATTCCCATTTCAGACGCAACCGCATCAAGTACATTGCTATTATCTTCAATATACTTTGAAATGCTCTGAATTATATTAGGAGCTTGCTCCAAAATGCTATTATACTCCTCTCCACGAAGAACACCAGACCCCATTGCCTGCGTAAGCTGCAACATAGCGGCATCAATACCAGATGCTTCTGTTCCTGCAATGGTGAACTGCTTATTCAGCTGTTCTGTAAAAGCGATGATTTCCGCCGAACTGCTAAAAGCATCGCCTGCCATCAGCCCTAATTTAGAAACGGTATCAGCAGTCGTCTGATAGGCTCCTCTAGAGCGTTCCGCAGAAGCGTAAATCATATCTTGCAGCTCTTGTGTCGTCTGCATACCATCGTTCATCATATTTAACCGAGCTGTTGTAGAAGTCAGTGTATCAGACAAATCTAATACAGACCTTACAGTTTGAATCGTTGCATAAGCAGCAATAGCCCTTTTTATCGTACTCGCTAAGTTATCCGCTCCTTGCGTGCCCTGCTCAATAGCCTGATTAAATCGCCCTTGCTCATCAATATTATCTCTGATATACCCTTCCGTAGCTCCGATTGTATTAGACAAACGCAAATATGCCGCATTAGCCGCAGAAACATCCATTCTCTCTACCGCACGATTTAAGTTTTCTTGTTCCTGAACCGCCTGATTCAGTCTCCCTCGAAGTTGCTCTAACTCGCTGTTTGCAGTAGCACTTCCTAAATTCATAGGATTACTTTCTATCTGCTGAATTCTTTGCTGGATTGCTTGAAGGCGATTCTGCATATTAGACATATCAGCAACTGCACTTTCTGGGAACAAATCGGTGGACGCTGCTGTTGCTGCAATTCTGCTTTGTGTCTGATTTAATGTGTTCATCATGCTATTTGCACTTTGAATCTCTTGCCTAAATCGCTCAATGCCAGAATTTGTAAATACCTCTAACCCTTGTGTTTGCCACGTAACTGGGACTTGCACTGGCTCTGAAAAACTATCTCTTACAGACCTTTCTAGCTCTGTTACTGTATTTGACAAATCCAAGTACGCACTGTTAATATCACCTACATCCATTCCTGCCATTGCCTGATTCAAACGCTCTTGAATTCCTAAAGTATCATCAAGCTGTAATCGCAATCGCTCCATCTGTGCATTTGCTTCATCTGTCCCCACATTCCAAGTTTCAGCCTGCCGAATCCTCTCCTGCAATGCCACAAGTCTATTTTCTACGTTTTCAATGTCAAACTGTGCCTGCGGAGAAATAATCTCAGATTCATTCGCCTGTCGAGATATAAGGCTCTGGCTTTCGCTCAAACTGTCTAGCATAGCGTTGACACTTGATATTTCTTGCTCAAAGCGTTCTATACCTGTGCCGGAAAACACTTCCACACCACTGTAGCTTTGCCACGCAGGTGCAGGAGCTTGAGTAGAGCTAGAATCAGGCCGTGAAGTCCTTGGCATTGTAATCTGAGGCACTTGTACCCCTTGCAAAGCAGCTCCCCACTCCTGAGTAGCAATCGTGGCCTGATTAATTTCTTCCCTTGCCGCTTCAAAGTAGGCAGTATCTAAAGGGCTATTCATGGTTGCATTTAAATCTTCCATGACGGATAAACTTATGTTCATAGCATTTGTAATTCCGTACAAAACAGAAGAAAAATTATCTTGTAATGCAATCGCTGTTTGAATAGTTGCCACTTTCATCACCTACCTTTTTTGGGTTTCTTACTCTCCAGTTTTTTCTTTTCTTTTTTGTCATGCTCCAGCTTTATCTTAATAGCCGCCACAGTAAAAGCTTTTTCTTCCTCGTCCATAGCAAGAAAAACAGATGGTAAAATATGTAATTTAAGAAGGGCATAGTAAGCAAAATTCGCTTCCCAATCCCCTCCTTCAATTAGTTTTTTGCTTCATTCACCTTATCTTCAAAGGATACATCAAAGCCCTGAAACTTCTGTATAAAGTTCCCAAGTTCATTGTACTCGCCTGGGTCGTCCACCATTGCAAGCAGCAGTTCTTCGGGAGTGCTCACGTTGTAGGAATCTTGCAATTCCACATCATACAAATCGGGTACAACCACAGAAGCCGCAATCAGACGCTGAACATACAAGCTCGTCTTTATTTTCGGACGATACATATTAGGTTTTCCAGTCACCTGCACGTCCATAGTGCAGTCATCTCGCAGTTGTTCATTCTCTTTTGAGGTGATGTGCCGAAACTCCCACCTCAAAGGCTTCCCATTTTCATCGCAAAGAGACTTTGTAGCTGCAAAAAAGCCATTTTCCTTTACTGCTTTGTTTGCTTTCATAAATTTTGAGAATTTAGACATTGTTTATTTTCCTTTCTTTCTATTCCACGCTTATCTACACAAAAGCTTCCAAATACAAGACTAAACACCCTCATACAAGGAAGCTTTTTTCATCAATTTGTCAAAAAGCCCTCCAATTCTTTGAAAGATTCAGGCATTCTAAAATCCTCGAAAGTGAAGTCCATATCTTCCTCAAGATACTCTCCATCCGCATCAAATTTCGCTAGGATTCCTCCATCAATATTGCAATCTACAAGAATCATAGTTTGTCTCCCTGCACCAGAAGTTGGGTCATCGTTTGAAATTTGCATTTCAAAATACACATCTTCCCCCGTATCCTTGTAATCCAACATCATTTGCCGGAAAATAGATGTATTGTAATGAAAAGTCGCACTGCCAGTTCCTTTCCAGCCAGTTGCCTTGTTTCCCTTTCCTGTCTTCCCGAGAATAGGAACCTCTGTTTTGGTCTTCTCAAATTTCGCTTCCACATTGATTGCTTGCATGAAATTGTAGCGGCGTGTGCCAATTGTGACGAAACACTCAGCCAATGCCGCAAATACAGAGTCCTTTGCCTTCATAACTACATTATTATTCATATCACCACCCCTTTACGCTACTGCAACTGTCATGTACAGCTTACTCATCGCATTCACAACCGTAATTGCGTCATTTACCACAACTGACTTCTTTGTACTACCTTCTTCCACAGTCACGTCTCCGTCCGAAAAGTTCTCAATAGCTCCGATTTCTTGTAGCTGTTCGTGATGTTTTACGATATCGGACCAGAGAGAAATTCTGCCAGCTACGTTGTTCGGAATCTCTCCAAGAAACTTTGTATTGAACAGCACTGCAATATCATTTGCAATCTGATCCAGAACACGCACGGTTTGATTTTCTTTAAAGATATCTCCTTGTGTTTCTGAGATTGTAACCATGCTATTGATGTCAGATAAGACACGAATATCAGCTCCAACCTTGTGAAGTACAAATTCTCCTGCATCAATAGCAGAAATCAGCTCATTTTGTGTGTAGTCTGCATTTACCGTGAACTCTCCATTGTAAATTTTGTTCTGATTGCTTTTGCTCACTTCACATCCTGCTGAAATTCCTGTTACCCAATAGATAAGAGAAGCTTCGCTCCAGCCGACATCAACTACCGAATTTTTTACATTAATGACTCCATAATAATCCGCCGCCTTATTATAAAGCACAAGCTGAAATTTGATACCCATCTCATCACGCATTCTCTTCACAAAAGAAACAAGCAGACTTTTTGTAGTATCATCCTCTACCACAACTCCCATTGTGTTGTATGTATATCCCTCAATCTTATCCAAGTAGTTTTGATAAGCTGCTCCATCAACTTCTTTGCTCTTACCTCCTTCAAGTGGAGTAGAAGCAGTAGGTGCAAGCACAGCATCCTCCTTAAACGTCACATATTGATTCGACATCAATTCAGAAGCTTCCAAGACCGTCTGCGTATCAACTTCTGTCGTGTCCACAACAGTTGTAACATCAAACAGCGTATCGTTGTCCACATTCTTTTGAATGATGATTTTTAAGTCATTCCCTCTTTCGCCGCTATACAGAGCTTCTGCATATATGTTACTTGCTTTCTCTCCGCCTCCATTGAGACGATAAGCATAGAGGGTTCTTGCATTCAAAAACAAATCTCTAAGCCCTTTTAACTTTTCGTTTCCGTATTCATAGCCAAAGATTTCCTTGCTATTTCTCCGAAAATCTTCCGCTGTCACTTCAAAAACTTCTCCATCTGGTCCCCAATCCAATTCAAGCGGCATAGTTGCAATGCCTCGGTCAGACAGTGCTGCATTTGCCGATGCCGCTGATACAAAATTGATATAGGCACCCGGAAGTTTCTTGTTCTGTGTAACAAACACTCCTCCACCCAGAGCCATCTCACTTCACCTTCGCTTTCTTATATGTCTCAACCTTCGCTTCTGCCTCTTTGATGGTGTAGACTCTCCCCTCATCCAAAACAGCAGCGAGTATGTCTCTATCTTTCTGAAATCTCTTTGCTTTTAGTAAATCTTTTTTTGAAAACAGATTCAAATATCCTGCTTTCCTTTCTGCATTGTCCTCTGTCATCTTGTTTTCGCCTCCTTCTTCAGCTCTGGAAGCACTGAAAGCGTCTCCATGCTCTCTTCCTGCACTCCCCTGCCTTTATACACAAAGCAGTTGTAGCTTACAAAGAACTGCAACACATCATCTGTCACTTGATGATGCCTGTCAGTCCCTCTCAGCAAGTCTCCATCTTCTAAGGTGATGTACTCCATCCCGTCTATCAGAGTATCCGCTACCTCATTCCTCTCTCTAGCAAGACCTGTCTTTCGTTCTACAGACCCCCCTTGTTCTTGGAAATCCTCTTGGAAGAAATGAATCACCATATCGTGCTGTCGAAAGGCTCTCTTTCCAATCATGGGCTTCTCTGAAGGTTTTAGGAAAGCAACAAAAAAACAGGGAAGTTCTCCTCCCTGCTCCACCTCGTCTGTATAAATAGCATACTTTCCTTCAAACAACTCATCCAAGCAGCGAGTCACTGCATCCATAATCTCATTTAACATCCATTGCCTCCTTGATGAGTTCCTGTATTCTCTTTTCCAAAAGCTTAGGAGCCATGTTTTGAATCTCCTTTTCAGATATCGTAAGCATGAACTGTCCTGGAACCCATGCTTTTTTTCCCCGAACCCCCAGTGCAGTAATATATCGCCCTGGCTTCTGCCGATGTCCGAACTCCACGTAACTGGCATAAGAAGTCTGGTTGATGACTGTTATCGTATAGACACCACCCTGTTTTTCCAACTTCTCCTCTGTCCATCCACGGCGAAGAGTGCCTCCCATGTAGCCAGACCAATATTTTTCTAAAATTGCTCCTTCTTTTGAGAGAAAAGAACGTTTTCTCGCCTTCCCATCGCTTCCTTTAACCTTCACACTCACGGTTTTAGGAGCATCCCTTAAAATCTTTGGCTTTTCCCCTACAGGAGTTCGCTTTACTACCTTCCTGAGCAGTCTCGCTGCCAATTCCTCTGCCATCTCCTGACAAAAGGCATCCATCTCTTGTTCCTGTGCCTCCAGCTGCTTCTTAATCTGTTCCAGTTCCCAATAATCGAATTTTCCTTTTCCCATCACGCATATCCCTTCCACAGTTCCAGTAGGATTTCTTGATGACTCGTATAGACTGCCGCCTTGCCACTCTGGACATAATTCTCCGTCCTCTGGTTCTGTGTCACCTCGATACGACTCCCTGCCTCAATGTGTGTCTCTGGTGCCAAAAAGAGCTGTATGCCCTGTTGCACGGTATTAAGCATGGGAGAGGAGGTGGCAGCAGCTTCTCCAGAATACGACAAATGGCAAGGAAGATTGGAAAATAAAAGAATCTCTCTACTTTCCATCACCTTAGTTTTTGGGTTCTTCTCATGTATGAGACCATACACATTACAACTTCCATCATAAGTTTCTTCCAAAATCGCTCTGTGTCTCTCTCTCGCCCGCTGGATAGCACTTCCTATTCTTCCTGGCTTCAATCTTCTCACCACCTCAGCCTTCTGTATCGATTTAGCTGGCTTATATAATTCTTCAAAAGTCCTCCAGAAAGAAGTTCTGTAAGCTCATTTCCAAACGATGTGGACGTATCTCCTTCCGAGACAGAAGTGACAGCAAGTGGAGCAACCTCCTCCCCAATTCCTGCCGCTCGATATAAATCCATCACCATACGGCAGCAGGTGGCATACAATCCACTTGGAATTTCTTCAAGATTGCAATAATTCTTTACTATCTCCTCTACATTCCACATGGCAAACTGCAAAGAAATATCTTTGGATGCATCCGCAACCTCAATTCCAAGCAAACGCTTCATCTGTTCCATGCTCCACTCCATGTTTGCCTCCCCTCTCCACTTTTCTTGTCCCCTTTGCTACAGTCGCCTAGTTGCTTAAGCAATTTTATGCCTGAACGCTACGATACGAATCTGCTTCCTCTCGTACACTCTCTCGTAATTGATAGCATTTGCAAGCTCCGCATCGCTTGGAGACTCCAGATGTTCTCTTTTTAAGTTCGTCCACTTAATTCCTCTCGGATGCATGATAAATGTTTTACGATTAATTAGGTAATCCACACCAGAACCCATTTTCTTATCTCTGTCTACCTCTGTCGGAACAAATCCTACTGGAGAACCATTTCCCAAAGCGATTGCTCCAGGTCCAAAGAGATAAGTCGTGTATACTCCCTCTTCCACAGGACAACCATCATCCACAATTACTCTTCTATCCTGATAGGTTTCAAACTCCACAGAATTGGAATCTCTTTCCGTCGCAATCAGGTTATTTTTCTTTAAATAAGCCTTTGTGGCACTGTGCATCGCCACGGCAGTCAGCTGCTGCTGAGCATCTCCCAAAAGCTGAAGGGCATCAATGAACGAGCTTGCACTGATTCTCTGTGCGGCAGCGGAACCCATATTAGAGATATCTAAGATATGCTCCGCTAACGGTGTCTTTGTAGAAGCATCCGTCTCATCGGTATAACTTCCAAACGCTCCCCTCAGTATCAAAATCAAAGTTCTCTGCATGTCTCTTGTCCAAAAAGCCGCTACACGGTCTCCGATAGCAGCCATCGGGTCACTTCCAGCCAATGCTGCCGACAAATCGGTTGCAGACCACATATTTGCCCTTCTGATAGTTGTAGATACATCCTTGTTGGATTTGATTTTATTCGCATCCAATTCCTTGCCTTCAATGACCATTTGGGATTCTCCTGTCAAATCCTCAAAAAACGGCATGTTATGAATGGGAGCTGCTTCGCTCGCCAGCTGGTCAAATTCCTCATTGTTTGTAATAATTCCACTCTGATACAGAGCAGATAACTCCATCGTCTTGTTAATGACATATGGAGTGAAAAGTTCAGGCACAATCACATCTTGTAGCCTTGTTCCTGTCGTATTCGGCATGTCCTATTCCTCACTTTCCACGCTTTTATTCTTAAAGTTTCACTCCTGCCGCTGCCGCAAGTTCCCTCGCCTGTGCTGGATTCTCACGCAGTAGCTTTCCTTGCTCGGTTAGATTGAAGCTATCCTTTGCAAAAGGATTCTTTGCTGGAGGGGTTCCTCCACCAGTCGGATTATATCCACCAGTTCCTGATTTCTGGAACAAATGCGGTGTCGTTTCCTTCATAGGCTTTAATATATCGTCCACTCCAATCGGCTTGCCATCCCTATCAAATGTGAATTTATCCAGACCACCTTGCTTATAGATGATGTAGTCTGCATCCACAACACCTGCTTCTTTCAGCTTATCTTTTAAGGCATACTCCTTTTGTGTGTTGGCAGCGGCCGTCTCCAGTTCCGTCACCTTATCCTTGTATTGCTTCACCTGCTTCTGAAGTGCTTCATTGTCCGTGTTGTTCTTTTTTAAAGTCTCAATCGTTCCATTTGCTTCTTTCAGCTTCCCATTAACCTCATCGAAACGCTCTTTCGGAACGTAACCTTTCATGGCATCATCCCACGCATCCACACAGATTTTCGCATGTTCCTCTGTCAATCCTTTTGCAATCAAATCTTCTTTCTTCATAACCTTTGCTCCTTCCTTTCATCCACACTTGTTGTCCCGGTCGTGTCCGGTGATGTCTCCCTCTTTAACGCCTGAGATACCAAAAAGGCGAAAAACATGTAATTATACGTAAAAGAAAAGAGCACTGTGCATTTTCAGCACAATGCTCTAATCAATATAGTTTGACTTTACAGTGCAAGAAGTTTTTGCACGGTTTCTTGGTCTGTAATTCGGAACTCCCAATATTCTGGGGAGATATCAGCGGCACAAGCTCCGTAAATGGCAAATGGTACGAAAACCCCATCTTTTTTACGAGGCAACCACATAGATAATTCAAAAGCTTTTAAGTCATTTAGTACGTTCTCCGTCATTTCCGCTGTCATTTCTGGGTCTGGACAAATGACAATCGAAAAATATGTACGCTTGTAGCGGATGCTGTTGGTACCGATAGTCGGTACTTTGACAGCGTGCTCATAGATTTCTACCTCTGGTGTAGCCACACCCACTTTAATGCGGCTGTGATGCGAAATAGCAAAAATCTCGCAAGACTGTCCGCTGATACTGTCAATAAGTCTTTCCATAGATTATTTAACACTTCCTTTTCTCTTTATTCTAAGTCGATACCTTCCATAACCGCCCTCGCTTTAAGCATCGCAAGACAAAAATCCCTTGCAGTAAACTGCATGTCATAGGTACTTCTTGGACAAGTTGGCAAAAATGCCAGTTGACCCTTGTCCAACTCTTCGAGCCTGATTGCTAACTGATTGAGTTCTGCCTTAAACCGTTCCTTGTAATCAGAACTGTTCATCATGCCAACAGTGTTACGTAGCTCCATAGTGGTTTATCCCCTTTCCCTTAAATTCCGTGCCAAGCAGTTTGTAACCAAAAGCTCAACAGCTTCCAAATAAACTCTTTTACCATTTTTCCTCCAATACTCGCACCAGAAGGAAGAGATTTATTATCTTTTGTGCAGAAAAATACCACCAATCATTTCTGACGGTGGCATTTTTATTCAAGCCATTAAAAAAGCACGGCTATTTGACAGTGTCTTCTGAATCATTTTGCATTAATCTAATTGCTGAACACGTCATTCCAACCATTTCAGCAAAATCAAATAATATCTTTCTTTCCGCTTCAGGTGGGTTGGTTGACGCATATTCCTGCATGTCCTTTTCTAACTGCAACCACTCCGAATGCGTCTTTGTTGAATTGAACGCTCTGTATCGTAGCTGTTCAGCAATCGTTGCATTTTCAGGATCATACCTTTTTTCATACTCTCTGATAAAATTGAGCAATTCCTCCATTAATATTCACCACCTTGTAGTTTTCTAACAAATAGCAATACTTCATTGAAATCCTCAAAAGAAGCATTTTCAGTTTTTAAACTATCAACGATTTTGTCTTCAAGCCATTCATAGCGGTCAGGAAGTGGTATATTGAACAATTCTTTGGCAAATTCTAACTCAGATCCATAGTTAAAACGGTCATTTACGACTTTCAGAACTGAAACAATGTCCAAATATGTAGGTTCGTGTAAAATACCTCGTTTATCACATATCTGTTGTGTCAAAAACTCCACTGATGCTTCTTCAATATACTGATTTTCAACATATACGCTTTCAGAATAATAGCTTCCAGAACATGAATGTAGCATTTCATGCCATACAACTCCCTCATCTACCGTATCAATAAGCGTAATATCGCAATTCCATTCTTTCTGACCTAATATATGCTTAGCAAGTAATGAATTATCTATGTTGATTTTTCCACTCCATCTTGAGGCGTTTGAAGCATACTCTGTGATACTGGCTTTTACCTTATCTGCAATAGTTTTCAACTCTTCTTCTGTTTTTTTAGTATAACCCATATTTTCGGATTTTTCAATAAGTTTTACTTCACGAAAGCCTGACTTATCACCGCCATTGACAAATGCCTTTTCCCATTCCTTATAAGTCATGTCGGAAGGTACATAGTATATCTTGCCATCTTTACCCCTTGCCGCCCGTATTTCGCCTTCTGTGAATTCATCATCGAAATACGGCACAGTAGTGGTTCTGCACCACGGATGAAACGGGGGTGCGGTCACTCCCACCTGATAATCCTTCTGGTCAAATACCTTCCCATCCATATCTCGGCATACTTTAGAGGTTCTGCTGTCCAGTGTTGCCACTATCTCATATTGCTTTATCTTCAATTCCCCGAAACAATCCTGCTGTGCCCTAGAAGAGATAGCAGCATTCTCAGTCATTACTATCCTTCCAGCTTGACTTCTGCTGACTTTCATTATCTTTGCCAGATTCTCAGTTGCCTGCATCGGCGGTGTTCCTCGAATAATGCCCTGCGTCAGCTCTGTGTGAAGGTTCTGTACCAGCTTGTCTTTGTTCTGCCAGATGCGGTCTGAGAAACTCTTCCCATCCTTTGCCCAAGGCTGTTTTATGATAGTGTCTATCCGCCTAGTATCCATTCTTGCTAAACTGCTTCCAACTTGAGTTCCTTTTGCTATCTCGTAAGCCGTATGATAGAAAGTATCCTCATAGCTTTTATGTAAGAAATCTGTCATCCCTTTTTCAAACTGTGCTGAAAGAACCTCTACATAGTGCCGAGCTTGAAGTTTCATGGTTTCCAAATAAGAAATATGATGTCTGGCAGATGCATTTTCCAGTTCCTTCATCCATCGCTTGTTGACGGCATTCTCTTGCCCCTTTTTGATATACTCCTCTACCTTCCAGTGAAACTCCTCCAACTCATCTTTCTTCAAAAGACTTTTTGCTTCAGAAAAGCTGATGCCATTGTTCACAGCTAGTCTCTGATACCAATACTTGATATCCATCTGGATGCCCTTCTCTGCAGCACGGAACTGTTTCTGCACATCTTTGTAGTACTCTTCGCTTTTGCTGTACTGTGAGCCTTCCAGAGCTTCCATGCGTTCCTTCCAGTACTCGCTATTTCTCTTTGCCATCCGCTCCAGCTCCCTGCTTTATCGGCTCTTTCTTATCGTCCTTATCCTTCTTGCCTGCTTCTTCGCCCTCTCCATCATGCTGCCCAAAGCTCTGCTGGTAAGGATCCATGCGTTCCATGTTCTTTTCTTCTTCCTCCTCCATAACTTTTTCTTCCTCTTCTGGGTTCTCCACCCAAGGATGATGGGCTATGATGGTCTTTTTTGAGATGCTTCCTTGTGACTGCTGGGCAATCTGAGATAGCTCTAAGTCGTTCTTCACACTAGTCCTTGTCCAAACTTGCGTAATGACATCATCCTGAATCGGAATGTTCATCAATCTGCAAATGCAGCGGATAAACTTACCAAAGCCCAATCGGAACTCCGTCTCCTGTAACCCTGCTTTTAGCTCCAGTAAGGCATAAAGAAAATCCAAGGCAACTCCAGAGCTATTTCCAAAATTCTGTGGGTCTGGGTCTATTCCCTGTCCCTGCTCAAAAATGCACTTTCTTGTGATACTCAAAAGCTTCTCCCTTGCCTCCACAGGAAGTTCTATCGTAAGAGTAGACACCCCTGAAGAATCTCCAGAGCCATCGTTATCCAGCTTGATGGCTTTGTAGTCCTTCAGGTCTTGAAGAAATTCCCTCAGATTCTGTCCGCCGTAATTGGTAAGCACAAAGATGACCTCTTGGATATCTTCAAGGTCATTTACAAAGCCGCTGAAGACCTTGCAATAAGTGTCAATCAGCGGCTTTACGTTTGCCAAATCGTTTGTGTCTATATTGTTGTTAAAAAACGGAAAGAACGGAACCTCACCAATTCCGTGCTGGTATCTCTCGCTCGCATCTGCAATGCTTGGGTCTACAGACATGAAGATAGGGTATGGCAGCAGATGCTCCAAAACGTCTCCGCTCTTTAGCCGGTACGCTTGGCACTCTGTATCGTTCCAGTACTGATACACGGTGTACAAATCACCGCTCACCTCATCTATCTCCTGATATACCCTAAAAACTCCAGCTAATTCTTTCTCTAAACTCTTAGTCCAGATGGGAATGATTTGCTCTGCTGGAACTACAGCGTACTTCCACTCCTCATTCTCTGCTTTCCAGACGTGTAACCATGCCATCGCACAGTTGGAAGCATCTATGCACAAGTCCTTGCAAACCTTGGCATATTTATCTCCCAAGAACTTTGTCAGCTGCTTATTTGCACTCTTGCTTCCCAGCTCAAAAATAGGGGGAGCTGTAAACATATACGATGCCTTTTGATTCACCAGAAGTCCATGGAAATTGAAGGGGATACGATTATCCGCATTCCTTAGAGGATTTTCCTCCTGTTCATGTTTCTTCTCGCTCTGCTCAAACAAGATATCTGTCTGATTTCGGTAATAATGCCTTCCTTTTGCGGCTTTTAAGCAAAAGTCCGTGTGTCCGGGGGTATATTGCTGAATCAGCTGTCTGATGACTTCTATTTCCATTTCTTCTCACCTCTTTGCATCTTATCTAAGTATCTGAATTCCAGATGGTTTGCGGATGATGGTGTAGCATAGATAGCGAATTGCGTCCATGCAGTGGTCGTTGCTCTTAACTGGCTTATCCTCTCCTCTATCCGCTGCATCCGCATCCCAGACGTAAGAGAGGAACTCCTTCCTCACATTTTCGCATGAGGTATCAAAAAAGATGGAATTCTGATTCAGCAATGTCGCTACAAATCGAATTCCATCTAACACATCATTTCTCGCACTCTTCACTGAAAATCCGCTCTTTTTTAGCTGTGCCTTGAAGCTGGCGGCGGATGGGTCTAGCACAATGTACCTCGGCTCTATTCCTCCCAGCCAACGTTTTAAATCCTCGCAGAACTCTGCATCTGTCTTTTGCACTCCTTTATCTCTGCCAGAGTAATAGTACTCTCTGATGCAGTACCACTTACCGTTCTCCGCCTTCCTCCAGAGCAGAAAAACTGTAGCATTCTGTGTACCGTAGTCACAGCTCACATAGTATTGCCCTTCCCAGTGCAATCCTTCGCTCAGAAGGCTATTGATATCTACAACATGTCGTATTTCATCGAACATATCATAAATCGCACCTTCTGCCATCACCCAGAGTCCAAGGATGTATCTCTTAAAAAACACCCCACTGTACATATTTCGATATCTTTGCTTGATATGCTCCGACAGACTCAGATTATCATCCATTGTGAAATGTAAATACAAAAGCTTCTTCAAGCCAGTCTCCTGCTGTTCTTTCTCAGCCTTCTCTGTCAGTTGCCTTACTTTATCTTTCCCCAGATAGCCAGTTGCTTTATCCATCCACTTAGCCTTAAACCAGTGGTAAGGACCATCTGGGTTACAATTAAACCACATCTTACTGCCTTCTACGGAGCAACGACCTGTAGCCTGATTGACAAACGATTCTGGCATTAAGGCAACCTCGTCACAGAAAAGTCCTGCAAGAGTAATACCTTGAATCAAATCTTGACTTCGTTCATCCTTACCTCCGAAGATATAAAAGTAATTCGTGACCTTCTTGTAAGTAATCTCAATCATGTTGTCAGCACGATGGTCTAAGACTCGGTATCCTCTGCTTTTCAGCATTACCTTAAGCCAGAACAGCACGTTTCGCCTGAAAGAGCCTATCGTCTTTCCGCACATCGCAAAGTTCTGCCCTTCAAAGCTTTCCATAGCCCAAAATACGAAGGACAATGACATGCTTATCGTCTTGCCGGAACGGATGGCTCCATCGGCAATAATGCCATCTGCATCCCTTACTGGAGAGGTTTTTACCCACCAGTTTAACACCATCCGCTGTTTCTTTGAGAATGCCTGGAAGCGAAAAGCGGGTCCTTTTTGTCGTTTTCTCACGCCTTACTCCTCCTCTTTCCAGTCGGCAGCGGCTGCCTCCAATGCCGCTATAAATCCATCATCTGCCATCTCATCATCATCCGTATCCCCTGCTCTCGCCTTCAGAACGGCGATTCTAGCCCTTTGTTCCTCTGTAGCCATATCAAGATGCTCCGTGAGCCACTTGAGGGCTTGCAAGCGGTCAGGGAGACGCACGCTGACATCTCCTCTTATCTGTTTCACTTCAGCTATCAAGGTTCCATCTACTTCATTGGAACTCTTTAGATGCACTCCGCTCTTATCAAACTCTACAAAGTCTGTGATATCCGCAAAAGCAATATCGATATATCGCTGAAAGATGTCATGCTCATCCAAAAGCTCACGGTTTAAGCGAGCCTGTTTCAAGCGGCGAATTTCCTCTTTAACCCCAACATTTTCCAACATCCTATAGGCAATTGCCTGTGCGGTATGCCTATCGCAGTCATACGCTTGCTGATAAGCCTTTGTAGCATTAAAACAGCGAACATAATGCAAACAAAAAAGCCTTTGTTTATCGGTCAAGTCTGGATTTTCCAATACCTCGTCAACCTCATATGCAACGGCTTTTTTCTGCTCTTTCTGTATTCTATTTTTGCTCTTTTTTCTATCCGAACGTTCGTTATTTTTTTTCGAGCGTTCGCTATTTTTATCCGAACGTTCACTTTTCCACCGATAGACACTTTTCCATCGGCGTACAGTGCCTTCAGGAACCCCCAAGGCAGTTGCTATTTCCGTCAACTTCTTGCCTTCAAGGAACATAGCCTTTGCCTGTTCCACTCTGGCATCAGGCAATCTAGCCATGCTTTCACCTCAATTCGTCCGTTTGTTTTCTCATCCTTTTTTGCATAATAGAAAATGCCACTGGCTCCCTTTTCGGGTAACCAGCGACATTCCGTTTGTTTACTCTTGCTTTTTGATAAACTCTTGCATCATTTTAGTCAGTTGTGCCGCTTGGCTGACGCCTGCCTTCTCGCAGGCTTCGGCAAACTGTTCTGTCAGCTCTTTTCTAAGCTTATAGGATTTGCTGATAATCCCAACTTTTTTTTGGTACTTCGCAGATGCAAGTGTTTGACTATTCGCACTCATAGGTTCTTTTTTCTTTCTCTTGCCCAAAGGACTAGAACATAAGCCATCTTTACGCAACCAATCGTAATAAAAAATATCCCAAGTTTGAACAACATCTTTACGCAGACGAAGGAATGTGCTATACTTGTTTTAAGTGGATGAGATGAAATACACTTCATTTCATCCCACCCAGGTTTTTAGAAGAGTTTATCGAGAATCAATAGAATGATTCCGATAGCCAAGTCCGTTAGTGTTCCGACCAGCCAAGTCTTAAGAGCATTATCGGACTTTTTCTTTCTGCTTCTTCCCTTCATCTGCTTTTCACCTCCTTTCTATACATCTAGTATAGCATAGGGTGTTCCATATGTCAATACTTTTTTCTCTTTTTAATCATTTTTTTATTTGCTTAACAAATTCTTTAAGCTGGGAAAAATTCCAAGAAATCATCCATTGCCTTCTCCTTATCTTTTCTTTTAGTATACAAAAAGAACACACAAAGAAAAGCACCTATCCGTCACCAGATAGGCACTTTTCCTCAAGAGAACAGTATGAAAAAACTCAAATTGTAGGGCAGATACAGCGGCAATAGTCGTTGGGGGAGCTGTATCTGCAAAAACTAAAATGCTTTAAGGAGAAAATCTATTCAGCACTCCGTGATAGCATAGTATCACGTTTTTGGCGGACATGGACGGACATTTATACATTTTCTTCAAAAAATCTTGCATTTCTTTTTCTACAGCTCTCTTCTGTGTACTGTTTTCTCCGTTTCGGGAATATCCGATTCATCTGCTGTGCGACTTTCCACCATGGGAGCAAGTCTATGTAGTACAGTCGGAACATGATTCTAAGTTCTGACTTTTCTATCGACTCTATGTACTCTTCTGCCTCACAAGTCAGCTCTAAAAGCTCCACTTCTTTCAGTTCCAGCATCGCCTGCCACCTGCGAAGAGCTGATGCCTTTCTTGTGACCACCGCATCCGGAATTCCCGTGATTTTGATTATTCCATAGATGTCATACTCCCCACGACTCCCTTTCACCGTGTCTGACACCTGTGACTGCTCCAGCTTTCTAATCTCTTTGTTAAGTGTTTCTATCCGCTTCCGGATATCTTTAATTTCTTCCATCATGTCCGCATACTGGACTAATACTTCCCTGTCCATCAAAGGTTCCCTCCGCTCCACTATAGTTGTCATTCTCGCTGCTCTGGAGTACTGGTAGCCTTCTCCTTTTCCTGCTCCTTCCCTCAAGCAGTCACTCCCCTCTGCCTGACTGCTTTCTCGTTATCTCCATTCCCTTTTTGTCTTTCTGTCTCGCAGTGTGATGCGTCCAACCACCTCAAAGCCCATCAGGCTTGCAAGCTCTTTGTAAGTCTTAATCAGCCAGCTGACCGCCTCTGGCGGAGTATCCGCTGCTCGAATGGCTTCACCCTGTGTCGGGTCCGCATACCCTTCATGATTTCGATACATTCTATTCCTTCCTTCCCTCTCTCACTGGTTGTGGGTCATAAGGTTTTGGTAGCGGCAACCATGCCAGTATCTCTGTCACCACTCCATCTGCATTCCTCTCTTTAATCCCATCTAGAACAAAACGTCCCTCTATTCCAACTTCAACTGACCACTGCCCTGCCATCCACTTTGCTGTTGCGATGTTAATTCTTTCTTTCTTCCCTTTGCTGACTTTATCCTTCCAGCTTTCCCGATACGTTATCAGTACCAAATCATTGAAAGGCGGAAGTTCTTCTTCAACAGGAACCCACTGAAAGATATTCCAGGCTTCTTCTCTCAGCAACGTATCCAAACACTGTGCTAATTTGTGAAGCAGGCGGTCTCTTCCCATGTTTTTCGTCTCCAGATACACATCAAACCTGTTCAGATTCAGGCTTTTTACAAACTCCTCTTTCGAAAGTGGCGTTGCCATGTACATAGGTTCTATCACGTCATGATAAACGTCACATGACACTTTTGTGTGAGCTATCTTTTCAAACTCCTGTTGTGTCATATCGTTGTACTGCCTTCTTCCACGGTCACATATCCATCCGAAAAGTTCTTCAAACTCCTGCTGCGTCATATCGTCTTTCCTCCTTCTGCCATGTTTGCAGTAACGCTCTGCCACATCATATCATCATAATCGTAGTCGTGTTGTTCAAAGTTGTGAAAGCGGTTCCTGCCGTTGCTGCTTTCGCTCTTCGAGACTCTTTTTCTGTTCTGCAAAAGCAAAGTTTCGCACTTTTCTCGCAACTTTGCTGTGCTTCGAATTGTTGTTCTCCAGAATGAGTCCGAAGTCGCAAACTGTAACGCCTCCTCGATTTCCGTTTCACTGCGTCCATCCAGACGCTTCATCCGCTCAATCTCTGATGCCCAGCGATTCCTCTCGGCAGGAGTTGCTGGAACTTTAGCGTTTGGCAGCTGCTGCTTAAGAGCTACACTCAAACGGTCAACGCATCGCATCTCGAAAGAGTCAGACGCAAATAAAACTCTTGGCTCTGCCTTTTCTTGTGATGCGTAAGCATCATTCTTTTTTGTTTTTTGTTTTAGTTTATTTATGTCTGTACTTTGTACTGCATTTTGTACTTCTTTTGTACTGTCGCTTGTAC
>JAUNGR010000157.1 GCA_030524485.1 bacterium
TATATTTATTGTTCTTAATATGCATCATCATTTATTTTGGAAAAATGATGTATAAAAATTATCAAAAAGAATTCCCTTTAGGATATGGTCAAAATAAAATAGTGTATTCTATTATTCTGTTATGTATAATAATAGGTCAATACACTATTCCTTCTGCTGTGGGACGATTGAGTGTAATTTTAATATTAGGATTTGCATTCTTCTTGATATATGCAATGATTGGTCTCCATAATAAAAAAAATCATTCTGGAGAATTGTTTCGCTTTTATCAAAAAGAAGTCAACACAGCAAAGAGATGTATATATATAGGCACAGGAGTTGTTGTGTTTGCTTTGCTTTTGGTCTACTTTGTGAAATAGTTTTTTAAAACAAGACCACTGCATTGTTCAATTTATCAAATAGTCCGATTGAAATTTTTTTGAAAAAGGGAAAAACGCTCATTTACGAAACACGAAAAGTGACAGGGGTGTCGTGAAATGGATAGTCTAAAACAGGGGCGAGTGTGACTCATAAGAGTCATGCCCGCCCCTGAACTTTTGGTAAAAAAAGAAAGGGATTAAAAATCGGTATTAACCGACAGCCGCCTTCTGAATCTAACTATAAAACTGCTTTGATGGCCTCAACCACAGCATCGTCGCCTTCCTTTGCGAAGGTAACGATAATCGGGCAGCCATACTTTGCTTGAATTTTCTCTGCAGCTTGGCAGAAGGTATCTGGATGTCTCTCCTGATTGCCGCTCACAGCCGCTCCCTTTAAGCCTGCTTTATTGTTATCCAAAAACTGCTCTACAACCGGAGGAATGATGCCCTGTCCGTCTGTGTAGGTCACTACGATGTAATCTCCGTCCACCTTTTCCTCACCGCTTGTGATTTTCACACTGTCTGTCAGTGCCAACTTGTCTATCAATTTCTGAACATTTCCTGTGCGTGATGCATATACAACCTTCATTGTGTTTGCCTCCTTTTCTGTCTTTGGTTAGTTACAACTAACTTTCCTTATCATACTCCTTCTTCTTATCTTTGTCAAGTTTCTTATTTTGCAGGAATGTCCACTTTACAAAATGAGGTCGGAAGATTATACTAAAAAGGTACCAATTTCGACAAAAAATCTTAATATGCTACGAAAGAAAGGGCAAAAATGGTACCTTTGCCGAGGGAGAGAAACATGAAGACAAAAAGAAGAGTAATACGAAACATTGGAGGAATGGCACTTGCTTTGACGATATCTGTGGGAGTCTTTCAGGGTTATGCCTCTCTGAATGAGAGGGAGCAGACGCAGGAAAACAACACGGCAGTGGAAACCATGCAGGAGCAGGAGAGCAGGGCTTTGGGACCTGCCAGTCTTCTTGTGGAGTCCACGGAGAGCGAGGAAGTGGCAAGGTCGAAGACAGAGGCTGCGGAAAGCGAGACAGCAGAGACAAAGCCTCGTGAGATTTCCGAGGAGGAAATCGATGCCTATTTTCAGGACTCGGTATTTGTGGGAGATTCGGTGATGGTGGGCTTTCGCAACTATGCCCTGCGCCGTCAGGACAGTTTTCTGGCGAACATAAAATTTTTGGCAGCAGGAAGTCTGTCTGCTCACAATGCTTTTTGGGAGATCAGTGCCAACAGCGTGCATCCGATTTATCAGGGGGAGAAGAGGATGATTTGGGACTCCATTTCCATGATGCAGGCAAAAAAGGTATTTCTGTTCTTGGGACTGAACGACTTGAACATTGGAGGTGTGGATGGAAGCTGTGCCAAGTATAAGGAACTGATTGATAAGATAAAGGAGAAGGTTCCGGATGTTGAGATTTCCGTCATCAGTATGACCTATACGCTGGCAGGTAAAGGAAAAGGAAAACTTAACAATGAGGAAATTCGCAAATTCAACGAAAAATTGGCTCAGATGGCACAGGAAAACGGTTGGGGCTTTGTGAATCTGGCTCCTGCCCTAGCGGACGAGAATGGGGATTTGGCTCCTCAGTACTGCAGCGACCAGTTCGTGCATCAGACCACGGCAGCCTATGATGTTTGGGTGAGTGTGCTGCGTTCTTATGCGAAAGAGAGACTGCAGGCAGCCGCACAAAATTAAAACGAAGAAAAGGATTTATTGAAAGAAAGGATTTTATTTATGAAAAACCATACAAGAAAAAATACAAAAAAATGGACTTTGCTTTTGGCTGGAGCAGCTCTGCTGGCTCTGGCTGTTGGTTGTGGAGAGAAGAGCGAGATGGAGACCAGTGCGGTGCCAGTGACAGAGAGTTCTGCCATTAATCTGGAGATAGAGACGGAGAGTGATGGTGCTGAGGCGACGGAGGAAAGCACAGTGGAAGCACGAACGGAGGAAGGCACAGGCTCTGAGGTGGAAACGACAGACGAAGAGGAAAGTTCAGAGAGCGAAAGTGCGGAAACCGAAGGCGAGGAGAGCGAGAGTGCAAGTTCGGAGGAGAGCATAAGCGAGGCGAGTGAGGGCAAAACGGTGAGTCAGATTTATGCGGATGTGGAAAGCCAAGTGGCACTGCAGTCCATGGTACAAATGCCGGATGACTTCATCACAAACTACTATGGGGTGGATATGGCGAGTCTGGATTCCTATGTGTTTGCCATGTCTGAGGATGCGACTTCAGCGGAAACGGTGATTGTGATGAAGATGAAAGAGAGCGAGAAGGATAAGGTGGAGGGTCTGACCACCGCTTTGCAGATGGTGATTGACGAGAAGAAAGCAGAGATGCAGAACTATCTGCCAGAGCAGTATGAGATTGTCAATAAGAGCGAGGTGAAGGTATCTGGAGACTATGTGTATCTGGTCATCTCAGAGAATGCAGACCAAATCACAGACATCATAGAGAATGACATTCAGTAGGCGGAGGAAGGCATGGTTTTCAGCAGTATTCCCTTTTTGTTTTTCTTTTTTCCGGCCTGTATGCTTTTGTATTATAGTTTGCCTTTTCGGCTGAAGAATTATGTGCTTTTGGTTTTTAGCCTTTTGTTTTATGCATGGGGAGAACCGGTGTACATTGTTTTGATGCTCTTTGCCACAGCGGTGGATTATAGCAATGGCCGCTTGATGCAGAGATTCGGGACGACGAAGGCAAGAAGACGCATTTTTTTGCTGCTCTCGGTTGCCATCAATCTCTCTGTGCTTGGCTTTTTTAAATATGCAGATTTTGTGATTGAGACTCTGCACATGTTTGGACTGACCTTCTTGCAGCCCCTGCACTTGGGGCTGCCGGTGGGCATCAGCTTTTTTACCTTTCAGACTATGAGTTACAGCATTGACCTCTACCGTGGGGAAGTTCCGGTGGAGAAAAATTATTTCACTTATTTAACCTATGTATCCATGTTTCCACAGCTGGTGGCAGGGCCGATTGTCCGTTTCTCTACGGTGCAGGAGGAGCTGCATCAACGCCAAATTACAACGGAGGGCTTTGTGGATGGGCTGCTGCGTTTCATGCAGGGATTGTTCAAAAAAGTGCTGTTGGCCAATCAGGCAGGTGCACTCTGGGAGAGCATCCGTGTGCTGAGTTCCACGGAGCTTTCGGTGGGGACGGCATGGTTGGGAGCCTGTGCCTTCACCCTGCAGCTCTATTTTGATTTTAGTGCTTACAGCGACATGGCCATCGGAATGGGCTGGATGATGGGCTTTCACTTTCCGGAAAACTTCCGCTATCCGCTGTCCGCCTGTTCTATAACGGACTTCTGGAGACGCTGGCATATTTCCCTCTCCACTTGGTTTCGGGATTATGTCTATATTCCTCTGGGCGGCAATCGGGTTTCCGTGGCGAAACATCTAAGAAATGTACTGATTGTGTGGCTTTTGACGGGATTGTGGCATGGGGCAGCTTGGAACTTTGTGCTTTGGGGGTTGTACTATGGCCTACTGTTGATACTGGAAAAGTATGTCTGGGGAAAGAGCCTTGCGAAAGCACCTAGGCTTCTACAGCACGCACTCACTTTGTTTTTGGTGGTGTTGGGTTTTGTGCTGTTTGTGTTTGATGATATGGGAGCACTCAAGGCCTATCTTTTGGCTTTGTTTGGCTGTGCAGGCAATCCCTTGCTTTCTTGGAATGTGCTCTGGTATCTGCAAAACTATGGGGTGGTGCTTATGCTCTGTGCTTTGCTTTCCTTTCCGGTC
>JAUNGR010000158.1 GCA_030524485.1 bacterium
CCTTTTTTTCTCTGTTCTCTTCTTTTTCCTTCTTTGTCTTTGAAGTGCTACTTTGAACCGCTATTTTCCTGTACTTCTAACCTACTTTTCTACTTTTGTCGCTTACTCCATTCCTCCCAGTCATCCCCCGCCACCATCGGCTCATGGCTCTGCTTTTGTATGATCCACTCACTGGGCTTTGTGGCATATTGGCGAATTCCTTCGTACAAAGACTGCCTAAGCCTTCCTGTTGCTAGATCTCCAGAATAGGTGGGATTAGAAAGAATTTTTTGAACAGCTCCTATTGTCCATTTTGTCTCAGAAAAAGATACTTTTAGTCTCCCCGATTCCTGCCTCTGCCCTGGGGTTGCCAATCTCAAAAGATTCAACCTCTCGGCAATGCCTCTTCTACTCACCCCCAACAAAGCCCACTGAAATATCATCCTCACATAGGGAGCAGTTTCCTCATCCACCAACAGACTCTGCGTCTTTTCGGAACGAAGATAGCCATAAGGAACCTTAGAAGGAAGCGACGCTTTCTTTTTTGCAGCAAGAATTCTTCGAGATTGTTCTTTTGCATATTCTGCTCTCTCTAACTCTAACATCTTTGCTCCCAGCCGCTCTCTATCTTCCATCCTCTGGCTGTCATACTCATCTTCAACCGAAAGAAAGCGAATGTTTAGTTTCGGAAATAAGGTTTCAAGATAGTAGGACAATTTCTCCGCATCCTCACAAAAATGCGAGAAATTCTTCACAAGAATGCAGTCTATCTCTCCCGATAATGCCGCACGCAGCTATCTTTCGTTATCATTTATGTAAATTTCTGCTTGCTGCAGCTCCAAATTCAAATCAGAATGTTCTAATAGATAGGCATCCAAAAGCTGTCTTACCTTTTCTTCTGTCCATCCTTCCACTCTCTCCCTATCTGATATACAGATACAGCTACCCGATTTTTGTCTTACAGACTCCATCTTTTGATCCCTCTTTTTATTCCTCTTTTATCCCTTTTTTTCTTTCTTCCTCTTCCAACCACTCTTTGGGAAAAACCTCCTTTTCCTCTTTCTGAGTGAGAGAGACGGAAATTTCTTGAAATCCCCTTATCTCTACCCTCTCTATCCATCGTTTCACATCCGCAAGCTTCCACTCCTTCGGCAGTTCTCTCCCACAAAAGGCACAAAGCCAAAGATTTCTTTCGCTATAGCGTCTCTCCCAAAGAGTCAGTTCCTCCAAGATGTTATTTAATTTCCCATCATAGAACCGTAGACTTTGTCTTATGCTGTTTTTTTTCTTTTGGTAGTCTTCCTCGCCCATTTTTCCACAGCGAAACGCTTCATACAGGGGAATCCTTTCTTTTTCTGTCTCCGTCATTCTTGCAAAGAGTTGTTCTGCCTGCCCTGCTAGTCTCTCCCTCTGTTCCTGCAAAAGTTCCTTGGCATCGCCATTTTGAATTTTCTTTGCTATCTTCCCTGCCACATCCATTTCCGCTGCCACTGCCTCTGTCAGTTTCTCTAGCACCGTCTCCAGTTTTATGTAGGAATTGGGATTTTTCGGCAGTTCCACAAGCTGAGGATATCGCAAAAAGACACGTTCCCCAGTCTTAAAATTTCTCTGGTAGAGCACAGCCCCACTGTCCGCATCAAAGATACGTTTTGAGAGTAGCCCTGGTCCTAACTTATTCATACCACTTCCCCAAACGTATCTGGATGTTTTGCATCAAAAATCTCATTGCAGGTCATCACAGTCACCAGATTTTCGGTATCGCTCAGATTGATGATATTATGAGTCCATCCTGGAATCATATAGATGGCCTCTATTTTCTCACCAGAAACCTCAAATTCCACCATTTCGCCCGTATGAATATTTCTCTCCTGAATCAGACCATGTCCAGAAACCACAATAAAAAGCTCCCACTTACTGTTATGCCAATGCTGTCCTTTGGTGATTCCAGGCTTGCTGATATTTATGCTTACTTGTCCACAATCCTCCGTATGCAAAAGTTCCGTAAAGCTGCCACGCTCATCCACGTTCATCTTCAATGAATATTTAAACTTCTCCTTTGGGAGGTAAGTCAAATACAGACTATATAATTTCTTCGCAAAGCTTCCCTCTGGCATTTTGGGCATCATCAAGGTACTAGGTTGAGCCTTAAACTCCAAAAGCAAATCTATGATTTTACCTAATGTTACTTTGTGCGTCACTGGCACACAGCAGTATCGTCCCGTATCTGAAAACACGGTTTCTACGCCTTCAAACTCACAATGTTGCTCCTTGCCCTCCAAAAGGTCATACATTCCTTCTATCAGGTCATCAATATACAGCAACTCCAACTCTGTGCTGCGGTCATTCACAGTAAATTCCTTGTCATTTGCCACCGCAAAACAGAAGGTGGAAACCGCTGAATTATAATTCGGACGGCTGTGCCCCATCAGATTTGGAAACCGATAAACTGCAACTTTAGCTCCTGTTTCATTTGAGTAAGAGAAAAACAGTTCCTCCCCAGCTTTTTTGGAGCGTCCATACTCAGAATCTCCAAAACGTCCCGCCAAAGTTGCCTGAATGGAAGAAGAAAGCATAAGAGTGGCCTTGTTATTGTGCCGTTTTAGGGTATTTAGAAGGTCAGAGGAAAAGCCAAAATTCCCCTTCATGAAATCCTCTGGATTCTGGGGACGATTTACCCCAGCCAGATGAAACACAAAATCCGCATTCTGACAATAAAAGTCCAGTTCCTCCGTGGTCGAATTCAGCTCCAGATCATACTCATAAATTTCCTCTATGTGAATGTTTGGACGAGTTCGATTCTTGCCGTCCCGAAGATTTTTTAAATTCTGAACAAGGGCGGTTCCCACCATTCCCCTTGCTCCTGTCACCAAAACTCGCATCCTTTTTCTCCTATCCAAATTCTTATCCAATTTCTCAATTTCTTATCAAATTTCTTATCACTGAATGATCTTTACTACCTTAGTGCTTACATTCTCCTCCACATAATCTGGCACCGGTATGCCATAATCTCCTGCCCGATTCATTTCCACTGCCATATCCACAGATTGCAACAAGCCCTTTTCATCAATCCCAGAAAGGAAAAAGCAGGCCTTGTCCAAAGCTTCTGGTCTTTCTGTAGATGTACGAATGCAGATAGCTGGAAAAGGATGTCCCACTGAAGTAAAGAAACTGCTTTCCTCTGGTAACGTTCCCGAATCCGATACCACAGCAAAGGCATTCATCTGCAGGTGATTATAATCGTGAAAGCCCAAAGGCTCATGTGCAATCACCCTCTTATCTAACGAAAAACCAGAAAGCTCCAGCCGCTTTCTGGAACGTGGATGACAGGAATATAGGATGGGCATATCATATTTTACGGCCAACTGATTGATAGCTGTAAAAAGAGACAAAAAGTTCTTCTCGGTATCGATATTTTCCTCCCTGTGAGCCGATAAAAGGATGTATTTTTGTGGCTTTAGGTTTAATTTTTCTAAGATATCGCTGGCTTCGATTTCTGAAAGATTCTGGTGTAACACTTCAGCCATAGGAGAACCTGTCACATAAACTCTTTCCTTTGGAAGGCCACACTCATGCAGGTACTTTCTCGCATGTTCGCTGTAAGCAAGATTTACATCCGAAATAATATCCACGATGCGGCGGTTGGTCTCCTCCGGCAGGCACTCATCCTTACAACGATTCCCCGCTTCCATATGGAAAATCGGGATGTGCAGACGTTTTGCCGCAATCGCAGATAAGCAGGAATTCGTGTCTCCCAGAATCAAAAGGGCATCTGGTTTGATTTGGTTCATCAATTTATAAGAACAATTGATGATATTGCCAATCGTTGCCCCTAGGTCATCTCCCACTGCATCCATATAAACCTCTGGATTTTCCAGTTTTAAATCATGAAAAAAGACTCCATTCAAGTTGTAATCGTAGTTTTGACCTGTGTGTGCCAAAATAGTATCAAAATAGAGACGGCATTTATTGATAACAGCACTTAGACGAATGATTTCAGGACGAGTGCCTACAATAATCAAGAGTTTTAATTTACCATTGTTTTTGAATTTAATGTTGCTATCGTTATACATGTTTCCACCCCTGCCTTTCTCTATTTTTGTTCTTTCTGCTCTATTGGAAATGGAGGA
>JAUNGR010000014.1 GCA_030524485.1 bacterium
AATGTGGCGGCAGATGAATGAGCGCAGAAAGTTAAACGCAGCTTTTTCTCACGACCTGCGAACACCCCTTACAGTTATTGAGGGACATTTAGGCATTTTGCAAAAATATACACCGCAGGGGAAAATAGATGTTGATGATGTTATGCAGATCTATGCTGCAATGGCCGGACAGATTGAACGATTGAAAAACTACGCTTCTTCTATGAACGCATTACAGCGTCTTGAAGATATACCGATTGTAAGAAAGCAGTTGGCGGCGAACAGTTTTACCGCAAGGCTCAATGATACGGCTAAAATGATCTGCGGAAGCAAGACGCTGACCATTTCGGATAAAACTGCTGTTGAAAGTATTCATGTTGACCCGGAAATCATCATGCAGGTATTTGAAAACCTATTATCCAACGCCGCCCGCTATGCGAAAACTTCTATATCAATACAATATGCCGTGGAAAAGGAAAGATTTTTGATAACTGTAACAGATGACGGAGAGGGATTTGATGATACTGCTCTGAAATCTGCGACAAACCCGTTTTATACGACAGAGAAAAAATCTGATACTGTACAGCATTTGGGTCTTGGTCTTAATATCTGTAAAATCTTATGTGAGCGCCATAGCGGTAGGATCATGTTATCGAATGACATAAAAACGGGCGCGTTTGTAACCGCATCCTTTGGAATGACAGAATAGAAAATATTTTTTCGTTTGATAGATATTTGATAATTGCCGTTTAGAATGAGTTTGTAAATTAAAACGCAGCAATTTAGAAAGGCAATAAAGGGCGATATTTATGTTACAGATGGAAAAGGTTTCTAAGACATATCATTCAAAGGGAATAGATTATCCTGTTTTGAAAGAGATTACCGCAACCATTCACGATGGTGAGTTTGTTGC
Source organism: bacterium (assembly GCA_030524485.1). Taxonomy (GTDB): domain Bacteria; phylum Bacillota; class Clostridia; order Lachnospirales; family Lachnospiraceae; genus CAJMNU01. The sequence goes on from JAUNGR010000014.1 coordinate 893, forward strand.
TATCATGGGTCCGTCCGGAAGCGGTAAAACGACGTTGCTTAATGTAATATCCGGCTTCATCAGCGCGGACGGAGGAAAGGTTATTCTTGACGGGCAGGATATTTTAACCGGCGAAGAGGATAATCTTGCTGAAATAAGGCAACACAAACTTGGCTTTGTTTTTCAAGACTTTATGTTACTGAACGGGCTGACTATTCGTGAGAATATTTTCCTACCACAGATTATAGCCGGAAAACAGAAAAGCAAAATGGAGCAGAATACCAAAAAACTGTTATCGGTTTTTGGTATTGAAGAAATCGCAGAAAAATATCCTGCCGAAGTTTCCGGGGGACAGAAGCAGCGCACTTCCATTGCGAGAGCATTATCAAACAATCCGTCTATTATTTTAGCAGATGAGCCTACGGGCAATCTCGATTCCAAATCAAGTACCGCCGTAATAGAGGCATTTTTGAATGCAAAAGAAAAAATGGGAGCAACAATTTTTATGGTAACACATGATGCTTTTGCAGCTTCTTACGCCGATAAGGTGATTGCCTTAAAAGACGGTATTGTGTTCGGTGAACTGGTGCGTCGAGGACAGCCGAAAGATTTTCTTGACGAACTGCTAGACTTCACAAGAAAGGTAAATGGTGATGGGTACGACGCTTAACGATGTTAGTAGGAAACTTTTTAAGAATAATCGAAAGCAATATGGGCTGTTCTTTTTCTCAATTATCTTTTCCATTGCAATGACAGGTGCATATGGCATTTTGCAATACAGCCCTACCATTATAAATGTCTTGGTTGACGGTGGCTCAACACAAACAATTTCACAGGCTATGTTTTTCGGTTCAATGTTTGGTATCATTGTTTTTCTTGTATATGCAGATAGTATCTTCCTCAAATATAAGTCGCGTGAGATTGGTATTTTCCTCTCCCTCGGCATTGACAGACGCAGCGTACAAAGGATTGTTGTCAAAGAATATACACTCCTTTTTCAAATTGCCGCTTTGCTTGGTCTGCTCTTGTCGGCTCCACTTGCTTATTTGTGTTGGACATTTCTCAATTTATTCTTAAAAACACAGGAAACAGCATTTAGTATCGGCTATGCAGGGTTAGCCATTGCTTTTCTGTTTTCCTTGTTGAATTGGTTTATCCTGCGGACAATCAACCGCAGATACATCAAAACTGTTGATATTTTGAAAATCATTAAGGCTTCTGATGAAAACGAAGCTACAAAAAATGGAAATCTGTTTTTGTTGATTTTAGGTATTTTACTTGTTCCTGCCGGTATCATTGCGTTTTTCACTTTGCAAAATGTTGGAGGTTTCCTCAATACTTTTTTAGCTTTTATGGGCTTGGCAGGAGCTGTTTTAGCTGTCTATCTGTTGATTATTCAATGTGCGTCCATTGGGGATATTCTGAAAAAGTACAATGATAAAGCGTATTATAAAAACATCGTTTTTTATAATCTGTTAAAGCAGAAAATCCGGCAATATACACGCTCAATATTTGTAGCGACACTTCTCATTACCTTTACGATATTTGGAATTGGCTTTATAGCGGCAGGATTTATTGACGGTTATAATGTCGCCCTCAATGAGTCTTATGACTACACAATCAATGCGACCTATGAATACCCCATGACTGAAAAGCGTATTGAGGAAATAGCTGCAAAAAGCAATGCGACCATTACCGACATAGAGTATATAGATTGCCTATTGCTCGGTGTGCAGAACAATTATAAAAGCGGTGAGCGTGATTGGGGTTCACGCATAATCGTAAGCGAGGATAATTTTAATGCTTTATCCGATATGGCAATATCTGTCACAAAGGGAAGTTATACCGTTTATTATGATAGCAGCATGAAGTATAAGCTAAACGCCTTTTCAGCAGATAACAGCCTTTTTTATAACCCTACTACTGAGCAAGAATTTACCCTGACCCAAAATGAACCGACATGCCGTGATGGACTTTTTAATACGAGGTCTGTTTTTTCCTCGTTTTTGATTTTGAACAATGAAGATTATCATACGATTGCGGCTACACTCACAAACGAATATAAAGCTGTTTCATATATGATAAATGTAAACAACTGGCAAGATACAGCGGATTTTCAAAACAATATCCTGAAAGCCGTTATTTCTGACAATGACGGAGTAATATTCACAAATTGGCATAACAGTGCAACATTTGCGAAAACAGGAAGTCAAGCAGAGTATCTTCCCTTTGAGGATAACGCAGAAAATGGCCATATTATCCCGCTTTGAGGCGTATGTTCCCCTGTCCACTGATGCTACTATCATAACTGATACAAAAATCTGCCGAACGACGGCAAAGAAAAAAAGCCATCGTAGAGAGGAAGCTAAAAAATCTTTCTTTGTCGCAGGGAAAGAGATTATGGCAAAACAGCTTGTCGAAGCACTTCACTCTTTGCCAGAAGAAAAACGTCAAACGGTACTGTTGTATTACTTCTTTGAATGGAGAATGTAGTAGTGGTTCTTTTTGGGATTTTCTTACTGATACTGATTGTTTTAGACATTGCGATGATTGTTTCTTTGGTTAGAACAGGAGGTGAAAGAAGGCAGCTTACAGTTAATGAATTGTTCACATCATCATAACCCCCAAAATTGAACACCAACTGATCAACGGTGCAGCACCAAGCAGGAAATCAGAAACGGTTTCCTGCTTTTTCTTTAGGCACTGGGGGTGCACTGCTTAAATAAGCATGGAAAATGAGCCTTTGCTATGGTATAATTCACTATATCGTGGCGGGGCTCTTTTCTACGAAAGAGCATTGATATTTGTGACTGTTGTTGTGAACGACAGCTTAACAAGCGAAGAAATCAAACGAAAGCAAGAGAGAGTATTTCTTGATTTTCACCAGAAAATCGAGAAAAATACGAATAAGAGGTGAAAAGAAAGGAAGAATGACATGATACGAGTACTATTCATTTGCCATGGCAACATTTGCCGCTCGCCTATGTGCGAGTTTTACTTTAGGGATCTTGTAAATAAGAAAGGTCTCGGTGATATGTTTGAGATTGCCTCAGCGGCAACCTCTCCAGAAGAAATCGGAAATCCAGTTCATATGGGAACCCGAAGAATGTTAGCGAAAGCGGGGATTTCCTGTGAGGGAAAAAGGTCTCGCCAAATGACTAGAAAAGATGGTGAGGACTATGACTATCTAATTGGGATGGACAACTGGAATCTCCGTAATATCAAGCGTAGCATCGATGCCAAGAATTGGCACAAGGTACATAAACTGTTGGAATTTACTGGCAGTGGTATGGACGTTGCGGATCCATGGTACACGGGAAATTTTGATGAGACTTGGAAGAACACGGAGGAAGGATGTCAAGCCTTGTTGGAGTATGTTTTGAGGGAAAAAGAGGGGAAGAGTAAATAATCAAGCTTCAAAGTCAGCAGGTTTGCATCTGCTTGTGTGCTATCTTTAAATAAGAAAAAATGTAGCTGTTCACAAATAAAAAGGTGGGGATTGAATGAGAAAAGTAACGCAACAGCAAATTATGGCATTGGCAGTCAATGCGACTGCATTAAACAATGCAAGAAAGATATGCAGCGGCAACAAATTTATTTCGCATTTACGTTCAGAGGATGATACCTTTTATATGGGGGAGTGCAAGGGCAGCGGAAAGTCCAACTATACCGTTTCGGTGGATTTTATTGAGGAGAGTGCACCTGTATTTCGCTGTACCTGTCCGAGCCGTCAGCTACCTTGCAAGCATGGATTGGCACTGCTTCTGGAGATGGAGGCAGGGAAGGAATTTCAGATTTGTGAGATTCCACAGGATATCTTAGATAAGAGAGCCAAGAAGGAAGCTAGGGAGGCGAAGAAAGCGGAGGCGGCAGCAGACCCTCAAAAGAAAAAGAAGGTAAATAAGGCAGCCCGCAGCAAAAAGATGAAAAAGCAGCTGGAAGGGCTTGCGATGTTGGAAAAGATGATTGCGGAGCTTTTGGACAACGGTCTCGGGACGATGGGAGGTGTTTCTTTAAAGTCCTACCGTGAGTTGGCAAAGCAGTTGGGGGATTATTACCTGCCAGAGCCTTTGAATCTGATGAATCGCTTGATTTTGGAGATGGAAAAATATCAGGAAGATTGGGATAATGCTCATTATGAGAATGCAGTTCAGATTCTGGTTCGTCTGCGTGCTCTAACTAAGAAGGCCACGGTATATCTGAGCGAAAAATTAGAGACAGGAAATATGGAGGATGACGACAGCATTCTGTATGAGGAGCTTGGAGGTATCTGGACCTTGGAACGGCTGCAGGAGTTGGGCTTGACCAAAGCGGATGCCAGATTGGTGCAGCTGGCTTTTTCCACCCGATATGACGAGGCGACAAAAGAATATGTGGATGTCGGTTATTTTATGGATGCTGATAAGGGAGAGATTCATGTTACCTATAATTACCGCCCTGTGAAGGTTCGCCAACGTATCAAAGAAGAGGATTCTATCTTTGATATGATAAAAATTCCGCTGTTGCATTATTATCCGGGTGGGATCAATCAGCGGGTTCGTTGGGACAAATGGACGTTGGAGCCTTTGAACGACGAGTTGCGTGCCCACTTGATGCAGATGGCACAGTCGGACCTTGCCCTCATGGCAAAACAGGTGAAAAATCAGATAAAAAACACCTTGTCGGAGGACAGTGTAGCGGTTGCCATACAATTTCGACGCATCGGAAAACTTGTATTGCCATCCACCGAAAGTACTCCAGCTTCTCTAAAACAACCAAAAGAACAGGCAGCAGAAGCTTCTATGAAACAGACGATAGCATACCAACTGGAAGATGCCGCAGGAAATCGCATCACTTTGAGGGACAAAAAGGGAGAGAAGGAGACGGTGTCTTTGTTGGCCGCTCTCTCGGCAAGGAGTTTGTTTGAGAATCAGGTGCTGTTTGGCATGGTCTATTACGATGCTTTTGACCATCAGCTCTGTATGCAACCATATAGCATTTTAACGAAAAAAGCGATTGTTCGGCTTTGGAATTGAGGAAGGGGGAGAAAAGCATGAACTTACAGCCATTTTATGATTTGAGGGATAGGCTACAGGCGGCAGCGAAGGCAGGCAGCAATCTCATCACAGAAGATTTTCGCTTGAAACGGGCAGCGGAGACCATCGTTCCTTTTGCCAAGGTCTCAGCCGTATTCCAAAAGATAGAACAGCAGCTTAACACCTTGCTAGGTCCTTCCTGCCAAGACCGCTCTCTGCTTTTGCTTGACACTCTGGCTCTCGTGGATGCCGTGTTGGTTACACAGGGAAGCTTGGCTGCCACAGCAGCTGAGAAAGAGAAGCCAGAATTGGAACCCCTAGGGAAGGAAGGGGCAGACGAGGCATTTTTTCAGAACTATCAGGATATCTCTTCCAAGATATTCCGACTATTTGCAGAAACGGACGCAAAAAAAGAAAAAGAACAGTGGAAGATGTTAAAAGAAATACAGGAACAGTCTCCTCAGATGTTAAAGGACGAGAGAATGATGAAGTGCTTGGTTTCTTGTCTGAATGCAGATGACGGGAATATTAATAATTGGGGACAATATTATCTGAAAGAGAATGGAAAAAATAGCATTCCCTTCTTAGAAGAAAATTTCTCCGGAGCAAAAGAAAAAGGGAAGCTTTATCGCCTGTGTGTGTTGGAAGAGATGGCAGGGGGAGAGGAGAATGCCTTTTATCTGGAACAGCTTCCACAGAATAAGGGGAAAGTTCGGGAGAAATTGTTGGAGTGTCTGCGCTTTGATAAGAGCAATGCCAAAGTCATTTTGAGTATCCTAGAAAATAAAAAAGAACAGGCCATTATGAAAAGAGCGGCTGCATGGGCTTCTGGTTTCATGGATGATGCCGAAATTCAAAAATATTGGCAAACGGCAGAGATAACCCCAACTCTATTGAAGGGTTCTCCTCAGTCTTGGGCAGGAGATGTAGTTGCGGATACTTTGTTGGAGCTGATGAGAAAAATAGAGGCAGACAAAATAGAACCTTCAAGCTTGAACGAACAAGAGCAATTAGTTGAATTGTATGATGCCCTGTGGGAATGTAAAACAGAGAGGATGCCAGAGATTATGAGGAGCTTGGCAGCCCAAGCAGAGAGGCTTAAGGCTGTGCCGAACGCAGAGAGATGGATTTGGTCTGATGTAGAGATTGAGGATAGAACTCATGTAGCGATTGATAAAAAATCAGCACATCCAGAATTGGCCTCCCTATTTATGGAGAACTATATTGCAGGGATAGCGGACGGTGAAATAGAGGAAGATAGGGAATATGTGCTTGCTGTGGTAGAAGCAATCACAGATATTTGGAAAACCTATGGGGAAATGTATTTGAATGCAGCTTTTGTTGCAGCCATCTTTACCAAACCAGCCGCTGAGGTTTATGAGGAATTTGAAACATATCTGGAGCTGGAGCTGCCTTCTGCTGCCAGCGAGGAGTGGGGATATCAGCCAATACTTAGAGTCTTGAATCGACTTAACTATCATAGCGGATTTTTTGGGGGTTTTGACGGTTATACTTATGAGTTTAGGAGGCTAGATAGGACCTATTCAAATAGGCGTATAAAAAAGCACGGTCCTTGGAAAGAGGACTATGAGGCTAGCATTCCGAAAAGGAATTCCTGTGGTTTTGATCTTCGTTGGTATGATAGCTTATTTGCTCATTCCGAAATTCCAATGGTACGTGAGATTTTGCAGGAAAGACTTTGGCGTTATGATACAGATAGGCTGATAGAAGCTTATGACAAGCTAAAGAAGGATAAAAAGATAGAGGGATAGAAGGGAGAGGGCGTATGGCAGCGAAGACAAAGACAAAGCAGGAGAACGTGCTAAGGCTTCCGGCAGAACAGCTATTTCAAAAGGAATTAGAAGCCTTGATTCGGGAGGAAAAAAATCCAATTCCAGAAGGATGGAAGATGTCACCGAGGTCTGTGCTTACCTACATTGTTGGAGGACGAGCTGGGGACACCGCTATCACACCGAAGTACATCGGACACAGACGTTTGGTGGAGATAGCGATTTCTACCTTGGTTACGGACCGAGCACTTTTGTTGATTGGGGAGCCAGGAACAGCAAAATCGTGGCTCTCGGAGCATCTGAGTGCAGCCATCAACGGGGATTCCACAAAGGTGATTCAGGGAACGGCAGGCACCACGGAAGAACAGATTCGCTATTCTTGGAATTATGCGATGCTGATTGCCAATGGCCCATCCCCAGAGGCGATGATAAAGAGTCCAATTTACAGAGCGATGGAGAGCGGAACGCTTGCCCGTGTGGAGGAGATTTCCCGCTGTGCTTCTGAGGTGCAGGATGCCCTGATTTCCATTCTTTCCGAGAAACGTATCTCCGTTCCAGAACTGAGCGTGGAGGTTCCGGCAAAGAAGGGCTTTTCCATCATTGCAACGGCGAATACCAGAGACAAGGGAGTCAATGAGATGTCAGCGGCTCTCAAACGGCGTTTTAACATTGTGGTGCTTCCAGCTCCAGAAAGTTTGGATTCGGAGATGGAGATTGTGACCTCTAGGGTGGCACAGCTTTCCCAAAATCTGGATTTGAATGCGAGATTGCCAGAGGAAGCGGTGATAGAAAAAGTCTGCACCATTTTTCGGGAACTGCGAAACGGCACGACTTTAGATGGAAAACAGAAATTAAAGCCCACCAGCGGCGTGCTTTCCACTGCGGAAGCCATCTCCCTGTTGGCAAATAGCATGGCTTTGGCAGGAAGTTTTGGAGATGGCTGCATCAGCGATGGCGACTTGGCGGCAGGACTTCAGGGTGCCATCATCAAGGACGAGTCCAAGGATGCGGCAAGCTGGGAGGAATATCTGGAAAATATCATGAAAAAGCGTGGTGCGGAGTGGTTGGGACTCTACAAGGAATGCAAAAAGCTGTTATCGTGATTCGGAGAGGGGGAAGGGTGTATGGAGCCAAGAAGAGAAAGAAAACCCTATGTGTTTGGGGTGCGTCACCTCTCACCTGCCGGAGCCTATCATTTACGCAGTTTTCTGGATGAGCGAAAGCCCAAATGCATCTTGGTGGAGGGACCTTCGGATTTTACCGCTCTGATTTCGGATTTAACTGGAGCAAAGGTAAAACCTCCAGTGGCGGTGATGGCTTACACCTCACAGACTCCGATTCTCTCGATTTTATATCCGTTTGCCGTGTATTCTCCGGAGTATCAGGCTTTGCTTTGGGCGAGGGAACAGGGCTGCGACTGTCGTTTTATGGATTTGCCTTCCTCTGTTTTTCTTGCCCTGCAGGATTGGAAGGAGAGAAAGAAGCAGGAACTCCTAGTGAATGGGGATGGCATGTTGCCAGAAGAGGAGAATAGTCTTCCTAAGACAGGTCTCTTTGAGAAAACGGACCGAGAAACCTTTTGGGAGTATGTGTTAGAACGCTGTGAAAGTCCGGAGGCTTATCGAAGTGGAGCGGCAGAGTTTGGACGGAATCTGCGTCTTTTCACGGAGAAACAGAGAGAAGCACAAAACGAGGACAGCCAACAGTCGAACAAGGGCAGCGTGTCTATCAACAGGATGGAAGAGAACATGGAGGCAGCGGAGACGGTGCTGCGGGAGGCCTATATGCGTCGCCAGATTGCAGAGGTGCTTCAAAGCGGAGTCTTGCCAGAAGAGTTGGTGGTCGTGACAGGAGCCTACCATGTGGATGGCCTGCTTCAAGGAGAGCCTATGACGGATGAGGAGTTAGAAGCTCTTCCCAAACTGCAAGCGGAGAAAACCTTGATGCCCTATTCCTATTATCGGCTTTCCAGCCATTCTGGTTATGGGGCTGGAAATCGAGCACCAGCTTACTATGAATTGGTGTGGGAGTCGCTGCAAAGAGAGAAGCCAGACTACAGTGCAAAAGCCTATCTGATTCAGCTTGCCGCTTATCAGAGAAAGCAGGGAAATCCAGTCTCTTCTGCGGAGGTGATAGAGGCGGTGCGTTTGGCGGGAGCTTTGGCCCAGTTGCAGGGTTATCACATTCCAGCTCTCTGCGACCTGAGAGATGCGGCTGTGACTTGTATGGGGCATGGTCAGTTGTCCGAAATCTCATTGGCAGTTGCAGACACCGAAATCGGCAGCAAAATAGGTGCCCTTCCGGATGGAGTTAGCAGAACTTCGATACAGGCGGATTTTTATCAGAAATTAGAAGAGCTGCGTCTGACCCAGTATCGCTCTATGACCACCCAGGAATTGTCCTTAGATTTGCGTGAGAAATTGACTGTGAAATCTGAGAAATTGGCTTTTTTGGATTTGGAGCGTTCTTTTTTCCTGCACAAGCTCTGTGTGCTGGGAGTTTCTTTTGCTAAGATACAGCCAAACACGCAGGAAAAGGCAACTTGGGCGGAAAAGTGGCTGTTAAGTTGGACTCCCGAGGCGGAGATACAGATTGTGGAAGCTGTCCTAAAGGGAGATACCTTAGAGCAGGCCACCTCCTTTGTACTAAGAGAAAAGGTGGAGAAGGAGAGAAGCATAGAGGCAGCAGCCAAGGTGGTAGAGGAAGCATTTTTCTGTGGTCTTCCTGCGGCTGTTCGTTATGCAACCCGTGTTCTTCAGGAGATAGCGGTGGATGCCGCCTCTGTGACGGAACTGGCAAAGACTGCCACCAGCTTGTCGGTGGTTGTGCAATATGGAGACATTCGACACTTGGATGCCAAACCCTTACTTCCCATTCTAGCCCAGCTCTTCCTAAGGGCCTGCCTCATCTTTCCAGAAAGCTGTGTATGTGACGATGCAGCGGCGAAGGAGATAGCCAAGGCGATGGAAGAAATGAATGCAGTGGTCTTGAAACAGGAAGGTTTAAGCGAAGAACGCTGGCTGAGAGTGCTTTCTGAAATAGCAAAGAGGGATGATTTAAACACAAAACTATCCGGTTTTGCGGCAGCCATTCTCTTGGAGAGAGGAGAGATGGATGGCGAGGAACTCGGTTGTGAGGTGGAGAGACGACTCTCAAGGGGAATTCCAGCAGAGTTGGGAGCTGGATGGTTTGAGGGGCTGGCACTCAAAAATCACTATGCCTTGTTGGCTCGCATGACGCTCTGGGAAAAATTGAGTGATTATCTGGACACGCTGGACGAGGAAGAATTTAAGAGGGCTTTGGTATTCTTGCGGAGAGCTTTTGCGGATTTTTCGGTGGCAGAGAAGAGCGACATTGCAGAAAATCTGGGAGAAATCTGGCAAATCAATCCCCAACAGGTGAGTGAAGTCTTGCTGGAGACTTTAAGCAAAGAACAGGAAGAGGAGTTGCTTGCGGGATTGGATGATTTTGACTTCGATAGTATCTAAGAGTATAGGAGTAAGAAGAGAAGATTGGGGGCGACAGAATGGATACAGAGGAACGCATCAAGCGGTGGAGACTGATTTTGGGAGAACAGAGTCAGGAACGTTTCTCCTCCATGAGTGGCGGTGGCTGTAAACTCTCACAGGAGCAGCTTTTGATGGACCAAGCCTTGGCAGCCATCTACAATCCGGCTTCTGAGGGAGGCTTTGGGGCTGCAGGGGCTGGAGGCGGAGGAAGAGGACCCTCAAATCCAAAAATCACAAAGTGGCTGGGGGATGTGAGAAGCTTGTTTGACAGAGACTTGGTTAAAATTGTGCAGGCGGATGCGATGGAACGCTGTGGGTTGCGGCAGCTTCTGTTTGAGCCAGAATTGCTGGAACATCTGGAGCCGGATGTCAGTTTGGCAAGCACGCTGCTGTTGCTAAAAGACCAGATTCCCAAACGTTCCAAGGAGAGTGTGAGGGAATTTATCAAAAAAATAGTGGAAGAAATCAATAAAAAATGGGAGAGTGATGTGCGTCGTGCCGTGACCGCTGCTGTCAATAAAAGACAGCATTCTCCCCTTCCATCAGCGGCAGCGATGGATTTTCGTTCTACCATACAAAGAGGATTGAAAAATTATAATCCAGAGCTAAAAAAGGTGCTTCCAGAACATTTTTACTTCTTTGACCGCACCGCTACCACAGCAGCCAACAAGTATCATATCATTCTGGACATAGACCAGAGCGGTTCTATGGGAGTTTCTGTGATTTACTCCTCCATTATGAGCTGTATCCTTGCCAGTATGGCTGCTGTGAGAACTCATGTAGTGGCTTTTGATACCAACATTGTGGATTTGACGGAAAAATGCGAAGACCCTGTGGATTTGCTATTTGGTTTTCAGCTAGGTGGGGGAACCGATATCAACAAGTCGGTGGCCTATTGTGAGCAGTTCATCGAAAATCCCAAAAAGACTCTCTTCTTTTTGATTAGTGATTTGGAGGAAGGCGGAAACCGTGCGGCTCTGCTGCGTCGTTTGCAGGAGATGAAGGAATCCGGAGTGACGGTCATCTGTCTCTTGGCGATTGCCGACCAAGGAAAACCTTATTATGACACCAAGATGGCAGAAAGGATAGCGGCTGTGGGGATTCCCTGCTTTGCCTGTGCTCCGGAACGCTTGCCGGAGCTTTTGGAGAGAAGCTTAAAGGGGCAGGATTTGTTGGGAATACAAAAGGAATTTGAAAAACAAAAAAGATAAGACAAGGAGGACTTGCTTGTGGCGAGAAAAACAGTGCTTGTGACAGGAGCTTCCCGTGGAATCGGTAAGGCGATTGCCCTCAAATTTGCCAAGAAAGGTTATTCGGTAGCGGTGAGCTGCATCCATAATGAGGAGAGGCTCTTACAGACTAAAAAAATGATAGAGTCCTATCAGGTTCCCTGTTTTGCCTTTGTGGGAGACATGGGAAAGATGGAGGACTGCCGCCGTTTTTTGGAGCAGGTAAAAAAGCAGTTGGGACCGGTGGATGTGCTGGTGAACAATGCGGGAATCTCCTATATCGGGTTGCTGCAGGATATGAGGGAAGAAGATTGGGATAGGGTGCTTCGCACCAATCTGACTTCTGTATTTAACTGCAGTAAGTTGGTCATTCCCGATATGGTGACCAGACAGAGTGGAAAAATCATCAACATTTCCTCGGTTTGGGGGCTGTGCGGAGCTTCGATGGAGGTCGCCTACTCGGCTTCCAAGGGAGGAATCAACGCTTTCACGAAGGCCTTGGCAAAAGAATTGGCACCCAGCAACATTCAGGTCAATGCCATTGCCTGCGGAGCCATAGACACCGAGATGAATCAATTTTTGGATGAGGAAGAACTGCTGGCCTTGGTGGATGAGATTCCGGCAGGAAGATTGGGAAAAGCGGAGGAAGTGGCAGACTTGGTCTACCATTTGGGATACAAGGGGAATTATCTGACGGGACAGGTGATTGCATTGGATGGGGCTTGGATTTAGGAGAAGCAAACTTAGGTCGGATTTTCAGAGTAAACCGTAGGCATCCCTGAACTTAGGCTGCCTATCGGCAGCAGAATTTTCAGAGTAAACCTTCGGCATCCCTGAACTTAGGCTGCCTATCGGCAGCGGGATTTTCAAAGTAAACCTTCGGCATCCCTGAATTTAGGCTGCCTATCGGCAGCGGAATTTTCAGAGTAATGTAAGAAAAAAATTAAAATTATTAATGAATTATTACGGTATATCATGCTATACTATTAGAATGACGTTAGGGTCATAATAGTATAGCATTTTTGGTTAATGGAAGGAAGAAAGTGAAAATGAATGAGAAGAACATATACGATTTGGTGATTATTGGTTCCGGTCCGGCAGGTCTTGCCGCTGCGATCTATGCGACAAGGGCACAGTTGAACGCACTGGTACTGGAGAAGGAAGTGATGAGCGGCGGGCAGGTTTTAAATACCTATGAGGTAGACAATTATCCAGGGCTTCCGGGCATCAATGGCTTTGATTTGGGAATGAAATTTCGGGAACATGCGGACGCTCTGGGAGCACAATTTGCCGAGGATGAGGTCTTAAGCATCTCAACTCTGGGCGAAAGCGACTCCAAAACACAGGAGGGGGAGCAGGAAGAGAAGGAATTGCAGGCGGCTGAACTTTTGGAGCCATCTTCCGTGGGATACCGCATTGTGGGAGAGAATGATAGTTATGACACCAAGAGTATCATCATCGCAAGCGGAGCCAGCCACAGAAAATTGGGAGTTGCAGGCGAGGAGAGGTTGACAGGACATGGAGTTTCTTATTGTGCGACCTGTGACGGAGCCTTTTTTAAAGGAAAAACGACAGCTGTTGTAGGCGGAGGAGATGTGGCCTTGGAGGATGCTATTTTTCTGGCAAGGGGCTGCGAGAAGGTCTATTTGATTCACAGAAGAGATGCGTTGCGAGGAGCCGCTATTTTGCAGAAGAGAGTGATGGAGACTCCCAATATCGAAGTGCTTTGGGACAGTGTTGTGGATGAGATTCAGGGAGAAGAGCATGTGGAGCAGCTTCAGGTTCGCAATGTAAAGACGGGCACAAAGCAGGCACTCACGGTGCAGGGCATCTTTGTGGCAGTGGGCATTCAACCCAACAGCGAGGCTTTGAAGGGCTTTGTGGATATGGATGCACAGGGCTATGTGATTGCCGATGAGAGTGGAAAGACTTCCAGAAGGGGCGTGTTTGCAGCTGGCGATGTTCGCACCAAGATGCTGCGGCAGATTGTCACGGCAGCCTCTGACGGAGCGAACAGCGTGACCAGTGTAGAGAGATATCTGACCGAGTTGTAGGTTACTCTTTAAGAGATAAGCAAAGAGGAAGAGGAGAGAAAAGAACGGAAAGAGTGGAAATAGATGAAGAAAACATGGATAAAATACCTAGCGATTTCTTTTGTGATGCTGCAGACCGTTCCGATGACGGCTCTGGCAGCAGGAAATAAAGAAAGCCAGACGGTGATTCAGCTTTTTACCAAAGACACGGAGACAGGAGTCTTGGCAGCACAGGATATGTCCTTTGACAAAGTGGCCATCAGTCAGGTCAGCAACTATGTGAATGTCAGAGCAGAAGCCAACACGAGCAGTGCTGTGGTTGGTAAGATTTATAACAACTGTGCTGCGGTGATTGTGAGTACGGTGCAAGGAGAGGGCGGAACTTGGTATCAGATTGAGTCTGGCAATGTGCGAGGATATATCAAGGCAGAGTATTTTGTGACCGGAACGGAGGCAGAGACGCTGGCAAAGCAGGTGGGAACGGAGTTTGCCCGCATCAAGAATGCCACCACCCTTCGCTTGAGAGAGCAGCCAAGCCTTGAGAGCAAAACCTTGACCCTACTTGCAGAGGGAGCCGAGTACATCGTGGAAGAAGAGAGCGGAGATTTTGCAAAGATTTCTGTGGACAACGACTTGACGGGCTATGTTTCCAAAGATTACATAGAAACTTGGGTGGTCTTTGATACCGCTGTGACGCTGGAGGAAGAGAAGGAAAAGCAGGAGGAAAGCGACCAGTTAAAGAAGGAAGCCGATGAGGCGATTGAAAATCTGGAGACAGTCAAAAAACAGGCTGAGGAGCAGAAGACGGAGACAAACGAAACGACGGAACAAACGACGGAGCCAACAACAGAAGAAACGACAGAAAACAGTCCCAAAAACGATGGCGGGACATCGAACCAAACCATCATTCCGATAGACCCCATGAATGGGACAGGCTCACAGTCCACCACACCTTCCGCTTCTTCGGGTAAGAATGACAGTGTGACCCTGATTGAGCCAAACGGCTCCGAAAGCAGCACCCCGTCTGGAAATACGCCATCTGGAAACAACAGTTCTACCAATTCCAGTACTTCCACGGTGGGGAATCAGGAGGTGGCAACGGCGACCCGTACTGCAATCGTTGCTTATGCAAAGCAATTTTTGGGAAATCCTTATGTTTACGGCGGAACCAGTCTGACAAATGGAGCCGATTGTTCCGGCTTTGTGCAGAGTATTTTTAAGCATTTTGGTATTACAACCGGACGTTCCTCCAGAGACCAAGCAGCCAAGGGAAAAACCATAGCGGTCAAGGATGCACAGCCGGGAGATTTGCTCTTTTATGCGAGTGGAGATTATATCAATCATGTGGCGATTTACATAGGAGGCAATCAGGTCATTCATGCCAGCAATTCCCGCACAGGCATTATCATCTCTCCGGCCAATTACCGTACTCCTTGTAAGGCAGTGACCTTCTTGGATTAGTGAGGGAAGGATAGAGATAGAGGCAAGAGACAGAAAGAGATAGAAACTGAGAAAAATGGATGGAAATAGAAGGCAATAGAAAGGCAGGAGACGTAAGATGGCGAAGTTTGGATTCATTGGAATGGGCAACATGGGCTATGCGATTTTGAAAGGCTTACTGAAGAAGTATGAACCAAAGGACATGGTCTTTAGCGAAATCAATGAGGAAAGAGGGCAGAGGGTTTGGAAAGAGACGGGAGTGTCCTTTGTCAAAAGCAGCGAAGCCTGTGTGAAGGAGGCCAAATATCTGGTTTTGGCCGTGAAACCACAGTACTATGACGGAGTTCTGATGCAGATTCGAGACTTTGTGAACGAGGACCATATCGTGATTACGATTGCACCGGGCATTGAGAGGGAGAGCGTGAAAAAGGCATTGGGGGGAGCAAAGAAAATTGTCCGTGCAATGCCGAACACACCGGCTTTGGTGGGAGAAGGCATGAGTGGTGTGTGCTATGAGGAGGGACTCTACAGTGAGGAAGAGAAGGCTGTGATTGCCGATTTCTTTGGTTCCTTCGGAAAGATGGAGAGGGTTGAGGAAGGCCTGATGGATGCTGTGGGTAGCCTGAGCGGTTGCTCGCCAGCCTATGTCTATATGCTGATAGAGGCGATGGCAGATGGCGGAGTCAAATATGGTCTGCCGAGGGCCAAGGCCTATGAGATGGCAGCACAGACGGTACTGGGCAGTGCAAAGATGGTTTTGGAGACCGGAAAGCATCCGGGAGAGCTGAAAGATATGGTGTGCTCACCGGCCGGAACCACGATAGCTGGTGTGAGTGCACTGGAGGAATATGGTTTCCGCAACGCTATCCTAAAGGCGATAGATGCCAGCTATGAGAAAACCTTAAAAATGCGGGAAAAGTAAAGGGGTAACTCAAAATCCTACCTTGACAGTAGGAATTGCGTGTGCTATAGTGAACATATTCACGGCTCGTCCTGCGGCGAGTCGTGATGTGCAATTTGCGTCATAGATGCAAGGGCTGAGACACGAGGAAGTATGCAGGGAGGAAGGGAAAATGAAACTTTCGACAAAGGGAAGGTATGGACTGCGTGCGATTCTTGACCTTGCCGTGTACGGCAGGGAGCAGCCGGTATCCATCAAGAGCATTGCCATGCGGCAGGAGATTTCGGAGGGATATTTGGAGCAGCTGATTGCCAAACTGAAGCGGGCAGAATTGGTTGAGAGCGTGCGGGGAGCCGGCGGTGGTTATCGTCTGGCAAGACCAGCGGAGGAGATTTCTGTCGGGGAAGTTTTGTGTGCACTGGAGGGAGATTTGGTTCCTGTGGACTGTGGAGCCTTGGAGAAAAACGAGTGCAGCCACATGAAACAATGCCTCACAAAGTATGCGTGGAGAAAACTTCACCAGAGCATTCAGGAGACGGTCAATCATATGTATCTCAGTGATTTGATTGAACAGGGAAAAAACGAGACAGACGAGGATACTGTTTGAGAAATTTGGAGGAAACTATGGACAGGAAGTTAATCTATCTGGATAATGCGGCGACCACAAAAATGAGAAAAGAAGTGGTGGAAGCCATGCTGCCTTATATGACAGAAATGTACGGAAATGCATCTTCGGTATACAGTTTTTCGGAGCCTGCAAAGAAGGCCTTAGCGGAGAGCCGTGCCGTGTTTGCAGGGATATTAGGCTGCGAGAGCCGTGAAATCTACTTTACGGGCTGCGGCACAGAGTCCGATAACTGGGCAATTAAGGCGACCGCTGAAGCCTATGCCGGAAGGGGAAATCATATCATCACGACCAAAATCGAGCATCATGCCGTTCTTCATACCTGTCAATGGCTGGAAAAGAAGGGCGTGGAAGTCACCTATCTGGATGTGGATGAGAATGGTCTTGTGGATTTGAAGGAGCTGGAGGCGGCCATTCGCCCGAGTACCATCTTGATTTCTGTGATGTTTGCGAACAATGAGATTGGAACCATTGAGCCTATCAAAGAAATCGGAGCCATAGCCAAAAAGCATGGCGTACTGTTCCACACCGATGCGGTGCAGGCCTTCGGTCAGGTGCCAATTTCTGTGGATGAGATGAACATTGACATGCTCAGTGCGAGTGCCCATAAGTTGAATGGTCCTAAGGGCGTGGGACTCTGCTACATTCGTCAGGGAGTCAAAATCCGTTCCTTTTTGCATGGGGGAGCACAGGAGAGAAAGAGACGTGCAGGAACCGAGAACATCGCCGGTATTGTGGGCTTTGCAAAAGCCGCTTCCCTTGCCTGTCAGACCAGAGAGGAGCGTGTTCGGAAGGAAAAAGAGCTTAGAGACCATCTCATTTCGAGAGTGCTAAACGAGATTCCATATAGCCGTTTGAATGGCGATAAGGAGAAGAGACTTCCGGCAAATGCAAACTTTAGTTTTCGCTTTATCGAAGGAGAATCCATGCTGATTAAGCTCGATAAGGCAGGCATCTGTGCTTCCAGTGGTTCGGCCTGTACCTCCGGCTCCTTAGACCCTTCCCATGTGCTTTTGGCTATCGGACTGCCGCATGAGATTGCACATGGTTCGCTGCGCTTGACTTTGAGCGATGAGACCACAAAAGAAGAGCTTGACTATGTGGTGGACTGCCTGAAAGAGATCGTGCAACATTTGAGAGATATGTCTCCTCTGTATGAGGATTTTTTGAAAAAGCATAACCAGAACTAGCATCAAAGATAAGAATGAAAGAAATGAAGGAGAATTGAGATGTACAGTGAGAAGGTAATGGATCATTTTGAGCATCCGAGAAATGTAGGAGAAATCGAGAATGCCAGCGGAATGGGAACCGTGGGAAATCCAAAGTGCGGCGATATCATGAGAATCTATTTGGATATTGACGAAAATCAGGTGATTCGTGATTGCAAATTTAAGACCTTTGGCTGCGGGGCAGCGGTTGCCACTAGCAGCATGGCAACAGAGATGGTGAAGGGAAAGACCGTTCAGGAGGCGATGAAGATTACCAACAAAGCGGTGGCAGAGGCTTTGGATGGACTGCCGCCAGTGAAGATGCATTGTTCTCTGCTTGCGGAGGAGGCCGTTCATGCCGCCCTCTGGGATTATGCACAGAAAAATCACATCACCATAGAGGGACTCACACAGCCTAAGGATAACATCGAGGAAGAGGACGAGGAAGACTATTAATCCAAACAGCGATTGCGTGAGATAGAACAAAGAGATAGAGCAAAGGGAAGGGAATAGGATGGAAGCGGTAAAACGGATCAAAAGAGAATTGATGTATAAGGGAACCATTCTCAGTATGTACAAAGATACGGTGGAGGCCAATGGTCATGTGGCAGAGTGGGATTTCATTCACCACGACGGAGCGGCAGCCGTGGTTCCGGTGACCGACGAGGGCAAAATTTTGATGGTACGCCAGTACCGCAATGCCTTAAATCGGGAAACCTTGGAGATTCCGGCGGGAAAACTGGATGCACCGGACGAGAAAAAATACGATTGTGCCTATCGAGAGCTGGAGGAGGAGACGGGCTATCACAGTGACGATTTGGACTATCTTTTGACAGTCAACACTACCATCGCTTTCTGTGATGAGGCCATTGATATTTTTGTCGCCAGAAATCTAAAGCCCACAAAACAGCATCTGGATGAGGATGAAGTGATTGATGTGGAGGAATGGGACATTGCAGACTTGCAGCAGTTGATTTATGAGGGCAAGCTGACAGACGGAAAGACCGTTGCAGCGATTATGACCTATGCTGCCAAATATGGAAAATAAAAACGCTTCACAGCATAAAGGAAAGCATTCCGGCGTAGACTGTAGGAAAGAGAGCCTGCAGTTTATGCCGGAGTTTTTTATGGGAAGAAAACGAAATCTGAGAATGCCAAGAAGAAGGCTGGCACCAAAGCAGCAGCTCCTGCTGCTCTTTCTGTTGGGGGTACTTGCGGGGAGTGTCTATGGAAATTGGATGGGGTGTGAGTCGGCTTTGGGAGAACTTTCCTTTTCGGTTTCGCTGTCAGCAACGGAGAAAAAGGAACTGTTTCATCTGGTTTTGGGACAGCGTTTGGCAGAGAGTCTATTGTTGTGGGGACTGGGAATGAGTGCAGCGGCCGTTTGGGCAGTCGGCTTGCTGGTGGCAGGCTGCGGCTTTGTCTCGGCTTTTTGGATGTGTGCCTGTGTGATGCAAAAGGGGACAATGGGCTTCTTTTTCTTTTGGGCAATGCTGCTGCCGCAGTACTTGCTCTACATCCCTCTTTGGTATCATATGGCACTTAGCTCCTATCAAAGTACCAAGAGGATGCGGACAAGAGACCTTGTTCTTGCACTGCTGCTGACCACCGTGGCGAGTGTAGCGGAAGCGTTTTGTAACCCCGTGTTGATGAAGCTGCTGTTTCAAATTTTTCCTGAAAAAATAAATTTTTAGGAAAATTACTACATATAGAAAAATAGAAAAAGAAGAGTCCACATCTAGTGGAAAATAGGTGAAATAGAAAGAAAATATGGCTGGAAAAGAAAAAATCTGTTTGATTTTATTAAGATTTCTATATATAATGGTACAAGCAGAGTACATACTGGTGTTTTGACACAGTAGAAAGAGGTAGAGGATAATCGGTATGACAGAAGAAATCAAACAATTTATCACTTATCTGGAAGACGAGAAAAAAATGTCAAAAAATACCATCATTTCCTATCGCCGTGACTTGATGCAGATGGCTGAGTACTTAGAAACACAGGGAATTTGTGAGCTGGAAAAAGTGACGACAACCAGTCTAAACTCTTATATTCTGTATCAGGAAAAAGAGGGAAAGGCAGCAACCACAATCTCCAGAAGCGTTGCTTCTATGAAAGCATTTTTCTATTATGTGTATATGCAAAAAAAGACAACAGACAATCCCGCAGAACCGTTAAAAGCCCCTAGGATAGAGAGAAAGATGCCAGATATTTTGACCACGGAGGAAGTGCATAGGCTGTTGCGTCAGCCTTCCGGAACGACAGCGAAGGAGCTGCGTGACAGGGCTATGTTGGAGTTGATGTATGCGACGGGACTGAGAGTTTCGGAGCTGATTACGCTTCCCGTGCAGGATATCAATATGAGCGTGGGATTTTTGACTTGTCGGGATGAGAAGAGGGAGAGAGTGGTGCCCTTTGGAAAGAGTGTTAAGAATGTCTTGGCACGGTATCTGGATGGCGGCAGAAGCGTTCTTTTAAAAGGGGAGGAGAGTCCTCTTTTATTTGTGAATTGCAACGGAAAACCCATGAGTCGTCAGGGATTTTGGAAAATCCTAAAATATTATGGGGAGCAGGCCAAGCTTCCGATTGCCATCACACCGCACACGCTTCGTCACTCGTTTGCGGCACATCTTCTGAACAGCGGAGCGGACATTCATGTGGTTCAGGCTATGATGGGACATGCAGGGATAGCGAGCACACAGATGTATGCCGCTTTGGGAAAAAAGACGGAAGAACCGAAGGAGCAAAAAACAATCGAAAAGACGGACGGCTAGAAAATAAAAACAAAAAAGATGGAACGAAAAAAGAGCAGGTGCATGGTGTTTCATACAGCTGCTCTTTGTCATGCCCTTTTTAGTTTGTGTTTCCCTGTCCACTAATGCTATAGAAGGGGTAGCTTAAAGAATGCTGTCGGCAATCTCGTAAATCAGACGCTCTGTGTCATCCCAGCCAAGGCAAGGGTCGGTGATGGACTGTCCATAGCAGCCGCCTCCCACTTTTTGGCTTCCCGGAACCAGATAACTCTCAATCATCAGACCCTTGACGAAGCGGTTAATGTCCTGAGAGTGACGGCGGCTGTGCAGCACCTCTTTTGCGATACGAATCTGCTCCATATATTGTTTGTTGGAGTTGGAATGATTGCAGTCCACAACGCAGGCTGGATTCTGGAGGTTTTTCTGAGCATACAGCTCAAGAAGCAGCTTTAAGTCCTCATAGTGGTAGTTTGGAATGCATTGGCCGTGCTTGTTGACAGCACCACGCAGAATGGTGTGCGTCAGCGGATTGCCGGAAGTTTGCACTTCATAGCTGCGATACAAAAAGTCATGGCTGTGCTGAGCCGCAAAAACGGAATTTAGCATGACACTTAAGTCACCGCTGGTTGGATTCTTCATGCCGACTGGAACGTCAATGCCGCTGGAGACCAAACGATGCTGCTGATTTTCCACGGAACGGGCACCGATGGCGATATAGGAGATAACATCAGACAGATAACTTAAGTTTTCCGGATACAGCATCTCGTCAGCGGTGCCGAAACCGGTCTCACGAATCACACGCATGTGCAGGCTGCGGATGGCGAGCAGTCCCTCGTACATATTGGGACGCTTGGAGGGGTCTGGCTGATGCAGCATTCCCTTGTAGCCTTCGCCGGTGGTGCGGGGCTTGTTGGTGTATACACGGGGAATCAAAAGGAGTTTATCCTCCACCTTGTCCTGAACCTTGGCAAGACGGTTCACATATTCGCAGACAGAATCCTCTCGGTCCGCAGAACAGGGGCCGATGATGAGAAGGAATTTATCGCTCTCTCCAGTGAAGATTTTAGCGATTTCCTTGTCTCTCTGTTCTTTTTGAGCAAGATATTCTGCTGGGAGGGGAAACTGCTCCTTGATTTCTTCTGGGGAAGGGAGCTTGTGAATAAAATTAAATCCCATAGTAAGAATCCTCCATATCTGTAAGTATTATTAAGACATTCGTAAATTGACGTTGAAACATTTGTTTATTATAATATAGAAGCCTT
Source organism: bacterium (assembly GCA_030524485.1). Classification (GTDB taxonomy): domain Bacteria; phylum Bacillota; class Clostridia; order Lachnospirales; family Lachnospiraceae; genus CAJMNU01. The sequence continues at coordinate 22,638 of JAUNGR010000014.1, forward strand.
CATTCCACAAGAGGAAAGATGGAGAAAAAGAGAAAAAGCCTTCCAAGCGAGAGTTGGGGAGGTAAGAGTGAGATAGAGGAGGAAAAAATTATGGTAAAAATCAAAAAAACATGGGTAGGTATGCTGATGGCCGCTGCTATGCTGGCAGCGATGACCGCCTGTGGGCAGGGAAACAATGCGATTGATACGACAGCCGCTGAGTCAGAACTCACAAGCACTGCCGTGGAGGAGCAGAGCAGTGCAGAGAGCACAGAAGAGGTAGAGGGGGAAACGTTGGAGGAGAATGTGCCGGAAGTGGCAGATGAGCTTCTAGTGGACATCTATCAGAAGGTGAAAGAGGCCTATGGAGAGGATTATATCCCGAATACCTTCTATGACGATGAGACGTTAGCACAGCTCTTCAATGTGGATGCAGAGTGGTGTGAGGCTTATATTGCAGAGGGTTCCATGATCAGTGCACATGTGGATACCTTTATCGGCATTAAGGCAAAGACAGACTATGCGGATACAGTGGAAAAGGCTCTGAGCGAGTATCAGGAGATGCTGATCGACAACTCCATTCAATATCCGATGAATCAGCTCAAGGTGGAGGCTTCCCAGATTGTGCGTCATGGAGACTATGTTTTCTTTGTGATTTTGGGACAGATTCCAGATTCCATTGAGGATGAGGAGGCTGGCTTGGAGGCTGCAAGGGAGAGCACACAGATAGCAGTGGATATCATTGACAGCTTTTTTGAGTAAGAGAGCCAAAAGTCATAAGAAAACAAAGAAAAAGAGGCAGCTGCTTGGCAACACAGCTTCCTCTTTTTTATATGGATGCTAGCTTACATGGATGCTAGGTTCACGATAGGAATAGATGTTCCATCAAAATCTTAAGACCCATTCCGATTAAAATGATGCCTCCTACTAATTCTGCCTTGGATTTGTAGCGGGTTCCGAAGGTATTCCCCACTTTCACTCCGATAAAGGAGAGGAGAAAGGTGGTGCAGCCGATGAAGGAGACCGCAGGCACAATCCGCACGCTCAGAAAGGCAAAGGTAACTCCTATGGCCAGTGCATCAATGCTAGTAGCAACGGAGAGCATTATCATGGTGCGCACACTCATGTCATCGCTTGGACATTCGTCTTCTTCCTTGGAGAGAGCTTCTCGAATCATATTAATGCCGATGATGCAAAGGAGGACGAAGGCAATCCAATGGTCGATGGAGGTGATTGCATTTTTGAAATTGACACCGAGTAAGTAGCCGAGACTGGGCATGAGAGCCTGAAAACCGCCGAAATAAAGACCTGTGATAAAAGCATTTTTCCAATTCATTTGCCTCATTGCGAGGCCCTTACAGACGGAGACGGCAAAGGCATCCATGGAAAGTCCGACAGCAATTAAAAATAGGGAAAATAAAGTCATACGCATCCTCCTGATTGTCATGTTTTTTCATTGTACGCAGAAAATAGGGGGGTGTCAAGGGAAAATTTGTGTAAAATACTACTTGCAAAGCAAAGTGGAAGTGTGGTATTATAATCAAAGTTCGCAGGTGAGAAACGAATGTGCGGCACAGAAAGACGCAAGAACCCGCAGAAGGAGGAAATACATGAAACCATATGCCGAGATGACAACAGAGGAATTGTTGAGACTGAAGAAGGAGCTAAAAGCAAAATACCATGATTATCAGGAGCAGTCCCTGAATTTAAATATGTCCAGAGGAAAGCCAAGCATTGCACAGTTGGATCTGTCGATGGGAATGATGGATGTTTTGAGCAGCACAGAGGATTTGACCTGTGAGGACGGAACCGACTGCCGTAACTATGGTGTTTTGGATGGCATCGATGAGGCGAAGGAGCTTCTCGGAGATATGATGGAAGTGAATCCAAACACAATTATTATTTATGGAAACTCCAGCTTGAATGTGATGTACGATACCATCTCCCGTTCCATGACCCATGGTGTGATGGGAAGTACCCCTTGGTGTAAGTTGGATAAGGTGAAATTTTTGTGTCCGGTGCCAGGGTATGACCGCCACTTTGCCATCACAGAGCATTTTGGAATTGAGATGATTAACGTTCCGATGACAGCGACCGGTCCGGATATGGATATGGTGGAGAAGCTGGTGGCTGCGGACGAGAGCATCAAGGGAATCTGGTGTGTGCCGAAATATTCCAATCCACAGGGTATTTCCTATTCCGATGAGACGGTGCGCCGCTTTGCAAGATTAAAACCGGCTGCCAGAGACTTCCGTATTTACTGGGACAATGCTTATGGAGTGCATCATCTGTATGACCATGACCAAGACCATCTGATTGAGATTTTGGCAGAGTGTAAGAGAGCCGGAAATCCGGATTTGGTATTCAAGTTTGCTTCCACCTCCAAAATCAGTTTCCCAGGGTCCGGAATTGCAGCGATTGCCACCTCCCACAACAATCTGGAGGACATCAAGAAGCAATTAAAGATTCAGACCATCGGTTACGACAAGGTGAATCAGCTCCGTCATGTGCGTTATTTTGGGGATATTCATGGGATTGTAGAGCATATGAGAAAACATGCAGATATTATGCGTCCGAAGTTTGAGGGAGTGATTCACACATTGGAGCAGGAGCTTGGCGGCTTGGGAATCGGCAGCTGGACAGAGCCAAAGGGCGGCTACTTTATCTCCTTTGATGCCATGGCAGGCTGTGCGAAGGACATTGTATCCCGCTGCAAGAAGGCAGGTGTCATGATGACTCCGGCCGGAGCGACCTATCCATATGGCAAGGACCCCGAGGATAAAAATATCCGTATTGCACCCTCTTTTCCAGCTTTGGAAGAGCTTTTGGTTGCAACCAAATTGTTTGCTCTTTGCGTGAAATTATCCAGCATCTCCATGATTTTGAAGAACAGAGAGCTGGAAGCGGCAACAGCGGCTGAGACGGCAAAAAAGGCAGCAAAGACCGTGGAGCAGGCAGCCAAATAGAGCCTGTATGGAGCCGTTTTTGACCCCAGCATTCTAAAAATGAGAATAAAAGCAGTGGGATATCGTTTGCGTTACGGTATCCCACTTTTTTCTTAAGAATTAGAATGCTTTACAATTTGGGGAAGCTATACTAAAATACAAGAAGATGTTGGGGGCAAAAGACCTTTTGCTCCGCAGCAAAGAGAAAGGAAAGAAAATTCGTACAAGGGATGAAAGAGTGGACGAAAGAAATAAGGGGAAAGGATGATAGAAAAAAGTGGAAAATCAAGTGAAAAAATGGCTTGTTAAGTGGATGAATCCGGAAGTGATTTCTTATCTGATATTTGGAGTGTTGACCACTCTGGTGGATTGGCTCCTGTATGCTCTTTTGCGTCATATGGGATTGGATTATCGCTTCTGCACGGCACTTTCATGGTTTGCTTCCGTGATATTTGCCTATGTGACCAACAAATTGTTTGTGTTTCGTAACTACAATTTCCGTCCATCCTATCTGTTGAAGGAGTGTGCAGCCTTTTTTGCCTGCCGGATTTCAACAGGGGTGTTTAACTTTGTAGCCATGCTGTTGCTGGTGGATGGGTTGCACAGCAATGAGTACGCAGCGAAGGCGGTGCTTGCTGTGGCGGTGATTGTGTTGAACTATGTCGGAAGCAAACTGTTTATTTTTCGGAAAAAATAATGGGGGTAGGAAGGAAGAAAAGATGCGGGAACATGAAATCGAGAAGATGTCAAAAAAGTTGGAGGAGATGCTTGACCCCTCTGTGAGACCGGCGGGTGTGAGGGGACCGAGATTGATGAAAAAAGGAGAGAAGCTGCAGAGGCATGGCCGTAAGCAGGAGAAGAGTCCGTATGCAATGGAAGGGCTGGTGTTAGCGGCAGTGATTCCCATGCTGATTCTGCTGCTCATTTTTGTGCAGAGAGGGATTTTTCCCTTTGGGGAGAGAAGTTTTCTACGGACGGATATGTACCATCAGTACGCTCCTTTCTTTTCGGAATTTAAGCATAAGTTGGAGACGGGGGGAAGTTTGTTTTACAGTTGGGATGTGGGAATGGGCATCAATTTTTCCGCTCTGTATGCCTACTATCTTGCCAGTCCCCTGAATTGGCTGCTGGTATTTTGCCCGAAGAGTCTGGTCATTGAATTTATGACATATATGATAGTGCTAAAAACAGGGCTTTGTGGGTTGAGTTTTGCTTGGTATCTCAAGAAGCACTGTAAGACGGAGAATTTCGGAATTGCTTACTTTGGAATTTTTTATGCACTTTCCGGCTATATGGCAGCTTACAGTTGGAACATCATGTGGCTGGACTGTATTATGCTCTTTCCTATTATTATGCTAGGCTTGGAGCGTTTGGTGGGGGAAGGAAAGGGAGTGCTGTACTGTGTCAGCCTCGGCCTTGCCATTCTTTCCAATTATTATATTTCGATTATGATTTGCATTTTTATGGTTCTGTACTTTTTCTGCCTGCTTTTGCTCAGAGAAAAAAAGGGACTGAAAAATGCAGCTTGGACCTTTGGAAAGTTTGCACTGTATTCTCTGATTGCAGGCGGATTGGCGGCCATTGTGTTGCTGCCAGAGATTTATGCGATGCAAATGACGGCATCCGGAGACTTCAGTTTTCCAAAGAGCTTTACTTCCTATTTTTCCATCTTTGATATGATTGCAAGGCACATGGCCAATGTGGAGGTGGAAATCGGGCTGGACCATTGGCCCAATATTTACTGCGGAACCGCCGTGTTGCTTTTCTTTGTGCTGTATCTGGGTTGCCGGCAAATTCGAGTGAGGGAAAAGGCTGTGTACTGTTTTCTGCTCCTGTTCTTCTTTGCCAGCTTTTCCATGAACATCCCCAATTTTATCTGGCATGGCTTTCATTATCCCAACAGTCTGCCCTGCCGTCAGTCTTTTATCTACATTGCCCTGATGTTGACGCTATGTTTTCGAGCCTTTCAATACCTAAAGGAAATTCCTTGGAAACAGATAGGTTGGTCCTTCTTGGGAGCCTGCGCTTTTGTGGTCTTAGCGGAAAAATTGGTGCAGTCCGAGCAGTTCCATTTTATGGTATTTTATGGAGCCTTGCTGTATCTGTCCTTCTATGTGGGTTGCCTGTATCTGTATAAGAGAACCAAGACTTCCAAAAGTATCATCGCTTTTATGGTGTTGGCGATGGTAGCGATAGAGGCCACCTTAAATATGGCCATCACCAGCATCACGACGACGAGCCGCAGCAGCTATGTGGCGCAGGATGCCAACATTGAGGAATTGATAGAGAGTGTGAAGCCCTCCGATGACTTCTTTCGGGTGGAGAAGAAAGACAGAAAGACCAAAAATGACGGAGCTTGGGAGCATTTTCCCTCTGTGTCTTTGTTCTCGTCCATGGCAAATGCGGATTTAAGCAAGTTTTTCAAATATCTGGGCTGTGAGAGTTCCACCAACGCTTACAGTATTACAGGAAGCACCCCTCTGGTGGATATGCTATTTTCGGTGCGTTACAGTCTTTGCGAGGAGATTCCGGAGGTACCTTGGGTTTGGGGAGTCGCTTCGGCGGAAGATATGTACCTGTATGAGAACCAATATGTGTTGCCCCTCGGTTTTGGGGTGGACACAGACTTTGAGCAAAAATGGCATTATACATTAAACAATCCGGTCGAGGTACAAAACGATTTGGCAGCGGTCTATGGCGTTTCCCCCGTACTGGTGGAGCTTTCCGGAGAGGAGCTTGGCGGCGATTACCGTGCAGAGGTGGAGGAAGAGGGCGAGTATTATGCCTACATTACAAACAAAAGAGTGGACGATGTGACGGCTCTGATTGGGGATAATACGAAGTCCTTCAGCAATGTAAAGAGGGGCTATCTTTTGGAACTGGGCTACTGCTATGAGAGAAGCAGCATAGTTTTGGATGCTCCGGATTCCGACCAAGATGTGACGGCACAGATTTATCGGGTGGATGCACAGGCCTTGGGAGAGCTGTACTCTGCCATGAGCCGTGAGGGCTGGCATCTGACCGAGTGGAGAGATACGTATCTGGCAGGAAAGATAACGGCAAGGAAGGAAAGATTGCTCTTTACCACCATTCCCTACGATAAGGGCTGGACGGTGAAGGTGGATGGCGAGGAGGTAGAACCCCGCAAGGTGGTGGATGCCTTCTTGGGCTTTGAGATTCCAGCCGGAGAGCATGAAATCACGATGGAATACCGCCCGCAGGGATTTTTCCAAGGCGTTTGGCTCAGCACGGGAAGCGTCTTGCTGCTTGTGATTTTGATTGCAGCAGGAAGGATTTTAAAGCCGGAGCCAAAGGAAGAAGCTTCCAATCCTTCCAAACGTCAGAAAAGGTCAAATCCCAAAGCAGCACAAGAAAAGAAGGCTGAGGCAATGGTAGGAGAGAAAGAAGCGGGAGCAAAAAAAGTAGAAATAAAAGAGAAAGAAGCGGAAGCAAAAAAAGCAGAAATAGAAGAGAAAGAAGCAGAGGCGGGTGAGGCCACAGACAGACCTAAACTGGTGAAGTTGCAGAGGAAAGAGATTCAGGTCAAAGAAGTGTGGGCGAGAGAAAATCGAAAAGGAAACGATTAAACACTTCCCGAAAACAGCAAAAGGATAAAAAGAGAGAAACAAAAAGGGAAATTGGGATGAAAAATACATTTTTAGAGGAGTATTATAAGGGAATCTTTCTGGGAAGAAGCAACCGCAAGGGGCGTTTTATGTCGATGGGAGAGCTGAAAAAAAGGCTCTCTCGTCTGAATGGGAACATGCTGGCTCAACTGCGGAGTGCAAATGAGTTAAATCAGGTACACTTGATGTTCTCCAAACTGTGTGCGTTGCTGCAGAGAAAGTTGGAGAGGGAGGAAGAGGAGACAAAGAGGCAGGAGCTGCTGCGGCTTTGGGAGCAATGCCAGCATTTTTGTGCCCTGTTGGCCGCAAAGGATTTGGAATTCTTGCCTGAGATGAGTGAGGAAGAGTTGGAGACGGTTCTCAAGTTGCCGGGAATCCGCAGATATCTGCTCTCCAATTCTCTGCTGCGGGCATATGAGCTGTTTTATATCCCGAAAACGATTGAGAAGGAAATTCAAGAGAGGATTCCCGAAAAACCGGAGGACGAATATCCAGAGGCCAGAAAGCTGCAGAGACATTTTGTGCTGCATGTCGGCCCCACCAACAGCGGAAAGACTCACGATGCCTTGGAACGCCTGAAGGAGAGCAGCCATGGAGCCTATTTTGGTCCTCTGCGTCTTTTGGCTCTGGAAGTTTCGGACAAGCTGAATGCCGAGGGGGTTCCCTGTTCCATGGTGACGGGGGAGGAAAGTGTTTTGGTTGCCGGAGCGACTTGCACAGCCTGCACGGTGGAGATGCTCAACGAGAAGGAATATTTTGATATTGTGGTCGTGGATGAATGCCAGATGATAGGGGATTCCCACCGAGGAAGCAACTGGACGAAGGCAATCTTGGGGCTGAGAGCGGAGGAGATTCATCTTTGTATGGCACCGGAGGCTGAGACTGTTGTGCTGCAGATGATTAAGCGTTGTCAGGACAGTTACAAGGTGCTTCGCCATCGCCGCTCCACCAAATTGAAGGTAGAAAAAGAACCCTATGTGCTAGGCCGAGATTTGCAGAAAGGGGATGCCCTGATTGTATTCTCAAAAAAATCGGTGTTAGCACTCGCAGCACATCTGGAAAGAGAAGCTAAGGTCAAAGCCAGTGTGATTTATGGCAGTCTTCCTCCAGCCTCCCGCAGGGAGCAAGTACGCCGTTTTCTGGAAGGGGAGACAGAGGTGGTGGTCAGCACAGATGCCATAGGGATGGGATTGAATCTGCCAATACGCCGAGTGGTTTTTGTGGAGACCCAAAAGTACGATGGAGTTTTGAGGCGAAAGCTGAATCATGCAGAAATCAAACAGATAGCGGGGCGGGCAGGACGTTTTGGTCTCTATCAGGAAGGGTATGTGGCAGCGGTGGAGGACGTGGATTTGATTGTGGATGGGGTGAACGGCAACGCAGCCGCCATTCGTCAGGCCTACGTTGGTTTTCCCGAGCAGCTCTTGGAACTGCCATCGGACATCGACAATCTGATAAAAATCTGGGTTGCAATGGATACGCCTTATTTGTATCGCAAGATGGAGGTGGATGAGCTTTTGGCTCTGTATCAGGCTTTTGTTCATATCAATGGCATTCGCTTGGATGAGTTTAAAAAAGAGGAAATCTATAAGCTTATCACTTGTAGCATTGACTTAAACAATCGCTATGTGATGAACCTCTGGAGGGATTATTGTCGGGAATATCGGCAGGTGGAAGAGTTGGATTTCCCCTATACCATAGGAGAAAATCTGTACGACTTGGAAAGTTATTATAAGATGCTGGATTTGTATTTCCAGTTTTCTCGAAAGGTGAAGCTTCCGATTCAGACGGAGCTGCTGGAGGAAGAGAGAAGAAATACGGAGGAAGAAATCAACCGCATTTTGAAGACGGAGTGTGGCAGCTACACCAGAAAGTGTGCCGAGTGCGGCAGGGAGCTGCCTTGGAATTATACCTACTCCGTCTGTGAGCGATGCTATTGCCGAATCCAGCAGAGGCGGGGACTGTTTTAGGTAGCCCCTTCTTGGCAGAGTTTGATAAAGTCCTTGACTGCGGGAGTCATATATTTGTTTTTGTGGTAGAGAATAGAGAAATTGCGGGAGAGCAGAGGTTCTTGGATGGGCAGAATCATCAAAGAACCATTGCTTACCTCCTTCTGCACCAAGCGGGATGACAGCAGAGAAATCCCAAAACCCTCTCGGACAGCGGAGAGAATGGCCTCTGTGCTGCTGCTCTCCCAGAGGATGTTGCCTTCCATATCATAGAGCAGCATGAGACTGTCAAATAAACTGCGGCAGGCACTGCCAGATTCCCGCAGAATAAAATCACAGCTTTCCAAGTCACGGACGGAGAGCTGTTTTTTTGTAGGCGGGGAAGTGGTATCCTGTGCTGTTTTGAACTGCTCTTTGAGGCAGGGAAGGGAAGCGTAGTTTGGGGCAGCGACAAAAACCATGAGATTTTCCTTATACGGTTGGGAGATTAACTGGGGGTGGGTGGAATTTCCCTCAATCAGAGCAAGGTCGATTTGGTTCTCCAAAATCGCTTTTTCTATTTGTTGATAATTATGGATTTTCACCTCAATGCGAAAGGTGGGATGCAGGGACTGAAAACGGCGGATGAGGGCAGTGAAGCCATCGTTTCCAGCTGTGACGGAAGCACCGACCCGCAGAGTGCCGGAAGCATCTGCATTTTTTACGGATTGCTCCATCTCATCGTACAGAGAGATGATGTGGGAGGAGTAACGGTAAAAGGAGTGGGCATGGTCAGTGAGGAGAAGTCGTCGGCCGATGCGTGCAAACAGCTCTATTCCATAGTAATGCTCCAACTCCTGAATGGCCAGAGTCACGGAGGGCTGGGAGAGATGTAGGTTCTCGGCAGCTCTTGTGATGCTGCAAGTTTGATAGACGGCAACAAAAATGCGAAGGTGGCGTAAGGTCATGGGAAGACTCCTTTCTTTTTGGGAAAAAAAATGCTAATAAGTAAAATCATATATATATTATTAAATAATACTATTTTACTTATATAATAACAGAGATTAGAATAGAGAACAAGAACAAGAACAAGAGCAAGTAAAAAAATATGTGCGGATAGGAGAAAAAAGATGCCCCAAGAAACGATGGAAAATCGAAAAGCAGATAAAAAAAAGTTGCTTACTTTATTTATTTCGACTCTGTATATCAGTGCCTTTACCTTCGGTGGTGGTTTTGTGATTATCACACTGATGAAAAAGAAATTTGCGGATGAGCTGCATTGGATAGAGGAGGACGAGATGCTGGATTTGGCAGCCATCGCACAGTCTTCTCCGGGAGCCATCGCTGTCAATGCTGCCATTTTGGTCGGATATCGGGTGGCAGGTAGTGTGGGAATGCTCATTTCCATTCTGGGAACCATACTGCCGCCGATGGTGATTCTTTCTATCGTTTCTATCTTTTACACGGCTTTTCGGGAAAATTATGCGGTGGCTCTGCTGTTAGCCGGAATGCAGGCAGGAGTGGCAGCGGTGATTTTGGATGTGGTGTACACCTTGGGAAAAAATGTCTGGAAGGAAAAAAGTATTCTGGCAGTCGCAATTATGCTGGGAGCTTTTGTTGCAGTCCGATTTTTGGGTATTAACATCATTTATATCATTTTGATAGCAGCCTTCATCGGAGCAGCAAAAACCATGATTCTTATGAGAAAGGAAAGAGGAGAGGGGAAACGGAAATGAGTGCAGGAATTTTATGGCAGCTGTTTGTGAGTTTTTTGCAGATTGGTTTGTTTAGTATAGGTGGAGGCTATGCTGCCATGCCGCTGATTCAGAGTCAGGTTGTGGAGTTGCATGGTTGGCTGACTTTGGAGGAATTCACGGATTTGGTCACGATTGCGGAGATGACACCAGGTCCCATAGCTGTGAACTCTGCTACCTTTGTGGGGACACAGATTGCTGGAGTGGAAGGAGCGGTGCTTGCCACCTTTGGCTGTATTCTCCCCTCTTGCATTATTGTATCTATTTTGGCACGACTGTACTATAAATACAAAGGACTTTCCCTAATGCAGGGAATTCTCGCCTCCTTGCGGCCAGCCGTTGTGGCCATGATAGCCTCTGCAGGGCTTACGATTTTGATTATGGTGCTTTGGGGAGAGTCGGGATTTCAGACGGAACTATCTCAACTAAATGTTTTGGGAGCCGTGATTTTTCTGGGAGCTTTGCTGCTGCTTAGAAAATATAAGTGCAATCCCATTTTGGTTATGGTATTGGCGGGAGTGGTCAATCTTGTCGTGAATGTTGCCATGAAGGGGATGTCTCTGCTGTGAGGGAGAAAAATCGAAACTGCTACTTGACACAGAAAAAACGTTCATGCTATACTGTTGCAGGGAGATTGGCTGCACTTCCTTATCGAGAGATAGAAATTTACCGATAATGTAGTTATAGAGCTGCTTGGTAATGAAAGTCCTTACTCAGATAGATTTATACTTGTATTCCAAAGTCTGAAAATGATGTACGATTACAAGCTACGCTTGGTAGTAAGAACCCCACGGGTTTGTCCGTGGGAGTAGTCATAAACGTATTATGTATCATTCATAGGCGAGCGGCTATGGCGGAATTGGCAGACGCGCTGGATTTAGGTTCCAGTGGGAGACCGTGCAGGTTCAAGTCCTGTTAGCCGCATATAAGAAAACCCTTGTAAATACTGAAAAGTCCAGTGTTTATAAGGGTTTTTCCATGTTTTACGAAAACAATTAGGACATGAGAAAG
>JAUNGR010000015.1:0-8607 GCA_030524485.1 bacterium
GATAACTTTTTCACCCTACAAGGGCGAAAAACAACAAAATAATATAGAAAAAATCGAAATAAGGCTTGACGAGAGCAGATTTTTTCTATATAATCGAGGAGATGTCTCGTTGCAGCAGTCTGTAAAAGAATCAGTTACATTTTGGTAAAAAGAAAACAGTCGAAAGAGAATAGTTAGAATAAAGAGGAGGTGTCTCGGCTATGAAAATGACATTCCAGCCTAAGAAAAGACAGAGAGCGAAAGTTCACGGTTTCAGAGCAAGAATGAGCAGCGCAGGCGGCAGAAAAGTTCTGGCAGCAAGAAGAGCAAAAGGAAGAGCAAAATTAACAGCTTAATGAACATTGATAACATAAGGCCGCAAAGTTATTTGTGGTCTTTTCTTTGTTCCACGAGAGAATAAGTCCGCACGAGGTCCCCTGTCCATTGTTGTGTCTTGGCATTCTGCCAGACAGGGCAGGGGATTTCTGGATATTGCCGATTAGGAAAGAAAATATGAAGCGGTTTCATTCTATTAAGAAGAATAGTGATTTCCAGAAGGTCTACAACCATAAAAGGTCTTATGGAAATAAATATCTGGTTATGTATATTCTGCCATCGGAGGCGGATACACGGATTGGGATTTCGGTAAGTAAAAAAGTAGGAAATAGCGTCGTAAGACACCGACTAACCAGATTGGTAAGAGAAGTTTTTCGGTTAAACAAAGACAGACTGAACCAAACGTTGGACATTGTGGTTGTTGTGAGAGCAACAGCAAAAGATAAGGGCTTTCAGGAAATAGAGAGTGCCTTTTTACACTTGTGCGGGAAGCATAACATAATAAGCCTTCACGCGTCCGGTGGGACGTTCACAGCATGATAGCAAAGGAAGCGAAGGGATGAAGCGGATATCCGGTATGCTGACAAAGGTATTTATATTTTTGATTCGTTTCTATCAACGGTTTATATCGCCATGTCTTGGGGCTCATTGTATTTATACGCCGACGTGCTCACAATATGCCATTGAAGCACTTAGAAAGTATGGGGCGTTGAAGGGCAGTTTTTTGGCTTGCAAAAGAATTTTGAGATGTCACCCTTTTGCAAAAGGTGGTTATGACCCAGTCCCATAGCACATTGAGGAGGTAACAGAGTGGAGTTTTTGTTGTTGACGAAGGATGCTGGTACGATTTTAGGGCCGGTGGCAGAGATACTGGGAATTATCATGAATGCGATTTTCCAGTTTACCAGCATGTTCGGATTTGCAAATATTGGTATTTGCATTATATTATTTACATTGATTGTAAAGCTGCTTATGTTTCCGCTGACCATCAAACAGCAGAAATCCAGCAAGATTATGGCGATAGTGAATCCTGAAGTACAATTGATTCAAAAGAAGTATAAGGGGAAAAAAGATCAGGATTCGATGATGAAGCAAAATGCAGAGATTCAGGCTGTGTATGAGAAGTATGGATACTCTGCGACGGCAGGCTGTCTGCCTCTGTTGATTCAGCTGCCGATTTTATTGGCTCTGTATCGTGTGATTTATAACATTCCGGCTTATGTGGCATCGGTGAAGGATCTGTTTATGCAGGTGGTGACTCCGGTGCAGGCGAGCCTTGCCACAAATACAGAGTTGGGAACGCAGCTCACAGAGCTTGCCAGCACACTTCGTGTGGTAAAATTTGACCTTGCAGATCCCAACAAGCTGGTGGATTTGTTTTACAAGTTTACACCGGAGCATTGGAACAGCATTCAGGCTGTGGTTCCGGACATCTCCTCTCAGGTTGTTGACCAGATTGAACATATGAACTCCTTCTTGGGAGCGAACCTTGCGGTTGCACCCGGATGGACTCCGTCTTTATTATGGATTATCCCGATTCTTGCAGGCTTATCCCAGTGGTATAGCACGAGAATGATCACAAAGGCACAGGGGACTTCCACGCAGAACGATCCGGACAATCCTATGGCACAGTCCATGAAGAGCATGAACACTGTGATGCCGCTGATGTCCGCATTTTTCTGTATCTCCTTCCCAACGGGTATCGGTATCTATTGGATTGCCAGCTCCGTGCTTCAGATTATCCAGCAGTGGATTGTCAATATCTACATGGATCGAGTGGATGTGGATGAGATGATTGCCAAAAATGTGGAGAAGATGAACAAGAAGAGAGCCAAAAAGGGCCTTCCTCCGACTAGGGTGAATTCCGTAAGTTCCAACATCAAAGACCTGTATAAGCAGGAAGAGGAACGTCAGGCTAAGCTGCGTGAAAAGATGCAGAAAGCGGAGGAGAGCGCGAAAGAGGCCACTGCTTATTACAATGCAGATGCAAAGGCAGGCAGTCTGGCATCAAAGGCGGCTATGGTACAGAAGTTTAATGAGAAAAACAGTAGGGAGAAGAATAGTAAGAAATAGGAGGGGCTCGTGATGGATATGGTTACTATTTCTGCAAAAACAGTGGAGGATGCGATCACCAAGGCTATGGTTGAGCTGAGAACCTCCAGAGAGAGACTGGAGATTGAGGTGCTGGAAAAGGGAAGTGCAGGTTTTCTGGGCATCGGTGCAAAACCGGCTGTGATTCGTGCCAAAAAGAAGGAATCACTGGAAGATACCGTGAGGGATTTTTTGGATCAGATGTTTGAGGCGATGCACTTGGATGTCAAGGTGGAACTCAATCTGAATGAGGAAGAGAAGGAGTTGGACATCAATCTGACCGGAGAGGATATGGGCATCCTGATTGGCAAGAGAGGACAGACTCTGGATTCGCTGCAGTATCTGGTGAGTTTGGTGGCGAATAAAAAGAGAGAAGAATATCTGCGTGTGAAGCTGGACACCGAAAATTATAGAGAGAGAAGAAAAGAAACTCTGGAAACCTTAGCGAAAAACATCGCATATAAAGTGAAGAGAACAAAGCATCCCGTTTCTCTGGAGCCGATGAATCCATATGAGAGAAGAATCATTCATTCGGCACTGCAGAATGATAAGTATGTGCTGACCAAGAGCGAGGGTGAGGAGCCGTTCCGTCATATTGTGATTGCATTAAAGAGAGAAAATTACGGAAATCGCAGGGAGCGTTATCCGTATGAGAGAGGCAGCTACAACAAAGCACAGACGGATAAGTAAAGACAAGTGAGAAGCAGGCAGAGCGAAAGCGATGCAGATGAGGGAGTGTCTCAAAGCCGAAGAGGAATTTTGAGAGACTCTCTTTTCGTATTGAGAAGTGAGGAAAGGCTGGGTGAGGTTTGTATGATGAAGAAGGATACCATTGCAGCGATTGCGACCGCAATGTCGGATTCCGGAATTGGAATTGTACGCATCAGCGGGGAGGAAGCAATCGGCGTAGCGGATAGGATATTTCGCAGCAAGAAGGGCAAAAAGAAGCTGGCGGATGTCGCTTCGCACACCGTACACTATGGGATGGTGTACGATGGGGAGGAGATGATTGACGAGGTTTTGGTGCTGGTGCTGCGGGGACCACATAGCTATACGGCGGAAGATACGGTGGAGATTGACTGTCACGGCGGTGTGTTGGTGATGAAGAGGATTTTGGAGACCGTGTTGAGGAACGGAGCGAGGGCAGCGGAGGCGGGAGAGTTCACGAAGAGAGCCTTCCTGAATGGGCGAATGGATTTGGCACAGGCGGAGGCTGTGATGAATCTGATACAGGCCAAGAATGAGTATGCTCTGCAAGCCTCTGTGAGCCAGTTGAGGGGAACTGTATCCCAAAAAATTCGCAGGCTGCGGGAGGAGATTTTGTATCAGATTGCTTACATCGAGTCGGCTTTGGATGACCCAGAGCACATCTCTTTGGACGGCTATGCCCAGACGCTTTTGGGAGTTTTGGAGCCTATGCTGGAGGAGTTGAAAAAGATGATAGATTCGGCGGATGACGGAAAAATTATGACGGAGGGCATCCGAACGGTGATTTTGGGGAAACCCAATGCAGGAAAATCTTCTTTGATGAATGTGTTGGTGGGGGAGGAGAGAGCCATCGTCACGGAGATTGCAGGCACAACGAGGGACACGGTGGAGGAACAGATTCGTTTGAGAGGCATGAATCTGCACATCATTGACACAGCAGGCATTCGGGACACCGAGGACATTGTGGAGAAAATCGGTGTGAACAAGGCGAGGGAAGCCGCAAAAGATGCCGATTTGATTATTTATGTGGTTGACGGCTCCTGTGCTTTGGATGATAATGATAGAGAGATTGTGAAGTTGATTCGAGACCGAAAGGCTTTGGTGCTCTTAAATAAGAGCGATTTGGCTGTGGTAGTTAGTCAAGAAGAGTTGGAGGAGATGAGCGGGCATAAGGTGCTTGCGATATCTGCAAAGGAGAATCTGGGAATTGAGAAGCTGGAAGAGGCCATCGCAGCGATGTTTTATCGGGGGGAGATTGACTTTAATCAGGAAATTTATATCACCAACGCAAGGCACAAGGCAGCCTTGGAAGAGAGCAGACAGAGTCTTTTGATGACGAAGCAGAGCATAGAGGATGGAATGCCGGAGGATTTCTTCTCCATTGATTTGATGAATGCCTATGAGCAGCTGGGAAGTATTATCGGTGAGGCTTTGGAGGATGATTTGGTGAACGAGATTTTTCAAAAGTTTTGCATGGGTAAATAGAAGATAAAAGAGTTTAAGATAAAAGAGATGTATTTAAAAGAGATTAAGATAAAAGATATAAGAACTGAGTGATAACCGCAAGGAAACAGAGAGGAAGAAAAGACGATGCCAAATATAGAAGAGACATATGATATTGTGGTGGTGGGAGCCGGTCATGCGGGCTGTGAGGCAGCTTTGGCAACGGCAAGACTGGGACTGAAGACCATTTTGTTTACCGTGAGTGTGGACAGCATTGCCATGATGCCCTGTAATCCCAACATAGGGGGAAGTTCCAAGGGGCATCTGGTTCGAGAGTTGGATGCACTGGGCGGCGAGATGGGAAAAAACATTGATAAAACCTTTATTCAGTCGAAGATTTTGAATGCCTCAAAGGGACCTGCGGTGCACTCGCTCAGAGCACAGGCGGACAAGCAGGCCTACAGCCGAGAGATGAGAAGAACCCTGGAGAACACCGACAATCTGGTGATTCGGCAGGCAGAGGTAGCCGAGATTGTGGTGGAGGATGGGAAATTGACTGGCGTGAAGACGGTTTCCGGTGCCTGCTATCACTGTAAGGCAGCGGTTTTGGCAACCGGAACCTATCTGAAGGCGAGATGTATTTATGGGGATGTGAGCAGCTACACGGGACCAAACGGTCTGCAGGCAGCCAACCATCTGACCGATTCTCTGAAAGCACATGGAATTGAGATGTACCGTTTTAAGACGGGAACTCCGGCCCGTGTGGATAAGAGAAGCATTGATTTTACGAAGATGGAGGAGCAGTTTGGGGATGAGAGGGTAATTCCCTTTAGCTTTTCCACAGACCCAGAGAGTGTGCAGAAGGAGCAGGTTTCCTGCTGGCTGACCTACACAAATGAGAGAACCCATGAGATTATTCGCAGCAATTTGGAGCGTTCTCCTCTGTTTTCAGGAAGTATTGAGGGAACTGGTCCCAGATACTGTCCGTCCATCGAGGACAAGGTGGTGAAATTTCCAGATAAGGACAGACATCAGGTGTTTATTGAGCCGGAGGGCTTGGACACGAACGAGATGTATCTGGGCGGTATGTCAAGCTCCTTGCCGGAGGATGTCCAGTATGCCATGTATCGGACGGTTCCCGGACTGGAGCAGGTGCAAATCGTGAGAAATGCCTATGCGATTGAGTATGATTGCATCAATTCCAGACAGCTTCGTCCCTCTCTGGAATTTAAGAACATTGAGGGCTTGTTCAGCGGAGGACAGTTTAATGGCAGTTCTGGCTATGAGGAGGCAGCGGTGCAAGGCTTTATGGCGGGAGTCAATGCAGCATTAAAGATTTTGGGGCGGGAAGCTGTGGTGTTGGACCGCTCGGAGGCCTATATTGGCGTGCTGATTGATGACCTTGTGACCAAGGAAAACCATGAGCCTTATCGTATGATGACTTCCAGAGCAGAGTACCGTCTCCTGCTGCGACAGGACAATGCCGATTTGCGTCTGCGGGAGATTGGCTATCGGATTGGGCTAGTGAGCGAGACCGAGTACCAGAAGGTGCTTTATAAGGAAGCTAAGATTGCGAGCGAGGTGCAGCGTCTGGAGCATACCAATGTGGGAGCCAACGCCAAGGTGCAGGCGATTTTGGAGAGACATGGAAGCACTCTCTTAAAGACCAGTGCGACGATGGCAGAACTCATTCGCAGACCAGAACTCAGCTATGAGGCCCTAGCGGAGATTGATGCTGAGAGGGAGGAATTGGCGGAGGATATTGTGCAGCAGATTAACATCAATATCAAGTATGAAGGCTATATCCGCAGACAGAAGCAGCAGGTATCCCAGTTTAAGAAGATGGAGAAGAAAAAGCTGGATATCAATATGGATTACAGTCAGGTGGGCAGCTTGCGTAGGGAGGCGGTGCAGAAGTTAAATCTGTACAAGCCAGAGTCTATAGGGCAGGCTTCCCGAATTGCGGGCGTGTCTCCGGCGGATTTGTCGGTGTTGATGGTATATTTGGAGCAGCAGAGACAGCAAAAAAGGCAGGAATGAGAAGGCAAAGAGGATAGGCTAAGAAAGGAAGCGATTTATGAGAGAGCAGTTTGAAACGTTGCTGTGCAAGCAGGTACAGAGCTTTGGAATCGAGCTGTCCAAGAGACAGGTGGAGCAGTTTTATCAATATTTTGAGTTGTTGACGGAGTGGAATAAGGTGATGAATCTCACCGCTATCACGCAGATGGAGGAGGTGGTGAGCAAGCACTTTGCGGACAGCCTTTCTCTGGTGAAACTGCTTCCCCAAATCCGAGAGGGAAATCTGCGAGTGATAGATGTGGGAACCGGAGCTGGTTTTCCGGGGCTTCCGTTAAAGATTGCCTTTCCGGAGCTTTCGATTGTGCTGTTGGATTCTCTGAACAAGCGCATTCGCTTCCTTCAGGAAGTGAGCGATACGCTGGGGCTAAGGGATGTGACGGCAGTGCATGGAAGAGCGGAAGACTTCGGAAGAAATCTACAGTATCGGGAGCAGTTTGACTGCTGTGTTTCCAGAGCGGTAGCGAATCTTAGCACTCTGTCCGAGTACTGTCTGCCCTTCGTGAAGGTGGGCGGTTCCTTTGTCGCTTATAAGTCTGGAAAGGTGGAAGAAGAGCTGAAGGAGTCCAAAAAGGCTCTGCACTTGTTGTCTGCACATGTGGAAAAAACCGAAGCTTTTGTTCTGCCTGACACGGACGCAGAGCGAATTTTGGTGCAGATTCAAAAAGAGGCAAAGCTTGCTAAGAAATACCCAAGAAAGGCTGGATTGCCTGCAAAAGAGCCTTTGGGATGAGCTGAAAAGGCAGAAAGATAGGGATATCGTTTGCCATCAGGGTGTCCGCCCTCAAAAAACATTTTTACAAGGTGGACACCCACAGTTTTTAATTCACGGAAGGAGAATCTTCCTCCGTATCGGTCAGAGTACAGAAGAAAGTATCTATTAATTTGCACAATTCTTTTGGATTTTCTAATTGTGGCAGCTGTTTGGTCTTGGGAAGAATGGCACTTTCAATCGCAGGATTGTAGAGCTTGTATTCCTCCATGATTTCTGTGATATGAGGGAACTCTTCTCCTCCAATCAAATAGATGCTGTTATCAATTTTTTTCAAGGCATTCACAATGTTACACTTTACATAATTACAGGATATACTTCCAAAAATCGACTTAGGAGATTCTCCAAGATGGGCTGCCTCGTAGTAGGCATCTTCATCCAAAGCAGACATGGAGTAGGGGTTGCAGTAGCACTTCTGACTGAGCATCTCCTTGATGGATTGGCGGCTGGTAGCGATGTAGTATAATAGGGTTCCGACCAGAGGCAAATCCAAAATAAACTTAAAGAGCTTTGAATGCTTGCGGGGAACCTGACTGCAGGAAAGCAGACTGTCCGGATTGATAAAGATAAGGCGATTAAACAAATCCGGATTCGCAGAACAGGCCATCGTCACGAGAGGACTGGAGGAGCCAGTGGCAATCACGTCAGTCCTATGTCCTATGGTATTTTTGATAAAATCGGAAATCAGCTGCACATAGAGATAGTTGGTGTAGGTCATGTTTGGCTTTTCGGAGCGGCCGCAGCCAAGCAAATCCAAGACGTAGACGCAGCGATTTTTGGAGAGTTCCGAAACCATCTTGTGCCATTCGTAGCCGCTGGAAGAAGGAGTTAAATCGTGCAGCAGCAGAATGGGGTTGCCCTGTCCAGTTTTGGTGTAATGAATGTTGCCCAAATGCCAGTGGTAACAAAGAGGCTCAGACTTGGACGAATACAAAGTATGTTTGGAGACAGCGGAAACCTGAATGAACTTATTGATGGTCGCAATGGAGGCAGCTGCTCCGGAAGAAACAAGTAAAAGTGTGAGAAGTTTGTTTTTGGTTGTCATAATAAAACCTCCGTTCCTGTGAGGGGTGATGTTTGCCCTTGATTTCTTACTCCATTATAGTATATTTAGAGGGTGGAGACAACGCTTTTCGATGAAAAACGGAAGCAAGCTTGTATCGGATTTTAGACCTTTAGATTTTATGATACCAGATTGCTAC
>JAUNGR010000015.1:8707-33170 GCA_030524485.1 bacterium
TCAAGTTCGAAAATCCTCTTACAAGCAAGCTTGTATCGGATTTTAGACCTTTAGATTTTATGATACCAGATTGCTACGCACAAAGTGCTCTCGCAATCTTCAAACCATTCGCAATCCGCACACTTTTCGATGAAAAGTGGCTACTTGCTCATGTTTTGGCGGGTCTCAAGTTCGAAAATCCTCTTACAAGCAAGCTTGTATCGGATTTTAGACCTTTAGACCCTAGTATCATAAAAAAAACTATGCTATACTTGTAGAGGTCAAATGGCAAAATATAGGAGCAAGTAGGCTGCAGTAGAGAGCCAAATTGCAAAAAGAGGATGGAAACATGGGAAGAATAATTGCAATTGCAAATCAAAAAGGCGGTGTTGGGAAGACAACGACCGCAATTAATTTATCGGCATGTCTGGCAGAGGCAGGAAAGAGAGTGCTGGCTGTGGATATGGATCCACAGGGCAATGCGAGCAGCGGTTTAGGGATAGAAAAGGGAAACATCGAAAATACGGTGTACCAACTGCTGATAGGTGAGTGTAAGATTGAGGACTGCGTGTACAAGAGTGTGCAGGAGGGGCTGGATGTGATAGCCTCGGATGTGGATTTGGTGGGTGCGGAGATTGAGCTGTTGGATTTTGCCAACAAGGAGTCCTTGTTGAAGGGCTATCTTCAGAAGGTGAGGGAGGACTATGATTTTATTGTGATAGACTGTCCGCCTTCCTTGAGCATTCTAACCATCAATGCGATGACAGCGGCCGATACGGTGATTGTTCCGATTCAATGCGAGTATTACGCACTGGAGGGTTTGAGTCAGGTTTTGAAGAATATCAGTCTGATTCAGAAGAAATTGAATCCGGCTCTGGAGCTGGAGGGAGTGGTGTTTACAATGTATGATGCCAGAACAAATTTGTCCTTAGAGGTTGTGGAGAATGTTAAGGCAAATTTGAAAGAAAACATCTACAAGACCATTATTCCGAGAAATGTAAGATTGGCGGAGGCTCCCAGTTATGGGATGCCGGTGAATCTGTATGATTCCCGTTCCACGGGGGCGGAGAGCTATCGTTTGTTGGCAGCTGAAGTAATAGGCAGAGGGGAAGAGTTATAATGGCAGGAAAACGAAAAGGATTAGGAAAGGGTTTGGGAGCTTATTTTGGCGATGATTTGCTGATGCAGTCCACTGAAAAAGCGGAGGAAAATGTTTCACGTGAAACAATGAAAAATGCGGGTTTGAATTTTTTGATTTCCGACAAGGGAAGAAGAGGGGAAGCACAGAAAGATAGCTCTGAAAGTGGGGAGACGATGCTGAAACTCAATTCGATTCAGCCCAATGTCAGTCAGCCTCGCAAGCACTTCGAGGAGGAAGCTTTGAATGAACTGGCGGAGTCCATGAAGCAGTATGGTGTGCTACAGCCGCTTTTGGTGCAGAAAAAAGAGGGCTACTATGAGATTATTGCTGGAGAACGAAGATGGCGTGCCGCACAGATGGCAGGACTCCAAGAAGTGCCGGTGGTGATTCGGGACTATGACCGACAGAAAGCGATGGAAATCGCCTTGATTGAGAATGTGCAGAGAGCTGACTTAAATCCTGTGGAGGAAGGGATGGCCTATAGGCAATTGATGGAGGAATTTCATCTGACGCAGGAGGAGATTGCTACTAAGGTGGCGAAAAGCCGTGCAGCGGTGGCCAATATGCTGAGACTTCTGAAGTTGGACGAGAGGGTGCTGCAGATGCTGGCAGCAGGCACTTTGTCCACAGGTCATGCGAGGACCTTGCTCGCTCTGGAGGATGGAGATTTACAGTTTGGGCTGGCTCAAAAGATACTGGAGGAAGATCTTAGCGTCCGTGAGGTGGAAAAGTTGGTGAAAAAATTGACAAAGCCGCCGAAGGAGAAGAAGGAAGAGAAGCCAGAGAGAGATGACAGTTTTGTGTACCGTCATCTGGAAGATAGGATGAAATCTATCATGGGAACCAAGGTTTCCATCAATAAAAAGGACAAAAATAAAGGTAGAATTGAGATTGAGTACTATTCTGCGGAGGAGCTGGAGAGGATTGTGGAATTGATTGAATCCATCCAATGAGAAAGAACAGTGAGAAGAGGAAGAAAAAGCTTCTGTGGGAAGCCAAAAGTGAAGAGGGGCAGCTTGCAGAAGGTGTGAATGTGTGAAAGATACTGGAGGCATTAATAGATGAACGATGAGTTACTGATTTATTTGACGGCAGGTGCTCTTGCATTCAGCGTGCTTGTTTTTATTGCGTTGATTGTATTGCTTGTGAGCTACCGTAGGCTGTACAAACGTTATGATATGTTTATGCGAGGGAAAGATGCAGAGACATTAGAAGATTTGATTTTGATGCAGATGGATGAGTTGAGAGACTTGAAGGCGGAGAATAAGAGTGTGAAGGAACTTTTGAGAAGCCTGAGAAAGAGCCAGAGAGTCTCCTATCAGAAGTTTGGCATGGTAAAATACAATGCATTTCAGGGGATGGGCGGTAACTTAAGTTTTGCCTTTGCAATGCTGAATGAGATGAACAGCGGCTTTGTGTTGAATGCTGTGCATAGCAGAGAGGGCTGTTATCTGTATTTAAAGAACATAGAGCAGGGAGAGACGGATGTTATGTTGGGGGCCGAAGAGAAAGAAGCATTGGAGCGAGCATTGGGCTATCACGATGATTGAGATGGCTTTTTCTCCTAAAACTGGGATTGTTTTGTGAATTGTGTCAAAAAAATAACAAATAGGTCTTTCGGAGTTGAACTCAAAAAATGGTGTTAAGTCATAGATTAGAATTTGTGACTTAGCACCCTATTTATGTCTTGATTTTAGCTTATATCTAGGAGAGAGCAAAATATGCGGACTCATAATATGTGGAATATTAAGTTGCTCCTAAAAATCATGTAGTTAAATACTAGAGATGGATTTTTACGTATTGGCAAAATGCACAAAAAAAATATTTAATCAAGCTTTTGTTGTACAATATTGATATTTTCTATATTGGTGATATAATATAAGAAATGATTCATAAGCGGTTCAATTCATTGGAAAGGAGAAGAATTTATGAGACGTTCTTTGAAAACCTTAATAGGTATCGGTATGGCATCTTGTATGCTATTCTCAATGGCAACAATAGTTATGGCAAGTTCGCCTCAGCAAGAGTCAGATGAGAATGTTATTGTTTTGCAGACAGAGGCTGATTGGGCTAGGATGAGGCAGCATGATATTGCAGAGTACGAGGCAAGAATCAATAGCATTGATTCAACTCTTGCAAGTGATGTAGATGAGTTTTTGAGGACTCATGCAGAAATGTCTCCGTTGCAAAGAAGTGCTTCAACTTCGGTCGTAAGTAAGGCAGCATTTTTGGAAGAATTTGTAACTGCATATCCGGAATATGAAGAACGAGAGAGTCAAATTGCTAAGGATGTTGAGTTATTACGAGCTAATGTTGTAGCTGAAGCGGTAAGGGCATTTTTCTCGCTTAACGGATATGATTTGGCACTTGATTTGTTTAATCATTCATTGACAGAAGAGCCTGCAACAGCATCTATGTCTTTAACTGGAAATACTGAGGGAATGTATGGACATGTAAGAGGCTTGTTAACTGACGATCCATTTTTGGATAAGATGAAGAGTTTTGCAAATAAGAGTGGAACAGAAACAATTACCGATAGTTCTTACACATTCGATAGTGGTGATCTGTATTGGGCTATTCATGGATTTACTTGGACAAGAAAAAGAACTTCTACTGGTACAGCAAGTTTCACAATAGATGATGTGTATGATTTCAATAAATGGAAAGACATTCCAGGTATTGTTGCTGGTCTGGCAGGAACGCATGAATTTGATATTAAAATTACGGGACTTGTCCAGAATGGTGTGATAAAATAATTATGAATAGAAGTAATTCTTATCATTCTTACAGGAACACGATTTTTGTAAGTACATTCATTTCTTTTTTGGTGTTGTTTTTGTTTTTGCTGTTTTTTGTGAATTATGCCCCTGGACATTATTTTATGGGAGTTGGTGGTGCAGAATCAACAAAGAAAAGTTTTCTTGATATTATATTTTCGTTCGTGTTAGCAGTAAACAATATCTGTGTTATCTTGTCCTTTGTTGAGTTTCTGAAATTATGTTATACAATGATTCATAAAGCACAGTTTACAGTCAAAGGGTTAGGACTTATTGTTATAAGTTTGTATCCTATTCTTTTTATCATGTTTGTGTGTAAAGGTGATTTTTCTATCGTAGTTCAATATTTTTTATCACCTATAAAAATTCTGTTTTAGAACGGTTTGGTTATTTTCCATAAGGGATAAATGAGGTTTAATTTGTCACTTTAATCTCCTTCTCCATCAAGTGGTTGAGGGGGGACAGAAAATATTCAGTCCCAAAAGGGCACAAGTGCTTACAAGTTCACTTGTGTCCTTTTTAGCGAGCATTGGGCTATCACGATGATTGAGAGGGCTTTTTCTCCTAAAGTGGAGTTGTTTTGTGAATTGTGTCAAAAAAATAACAAAAAAGAAAATAAAATATGGCAAATAATACATTTGACATTATTTTAACAATGACATATAATAAGACCAAGATGATTGACAATTAATTAACAAACCAACAACCTATAAAAACTTAAACAATTGAGGAGGATGTCGTTATGGCAAATGAGAACAAGGTAGCAGTTCCAGAGATTATTGATAGTGTAGAAGCTCTGACTGCAAAAATGAACGCCATGAGAGAGGCACAGAAGGTATTTTCCACCTTCACACAGGAGCAGGTAGACAAAATCTTCTTTGCAGCAGCAAGTGCAGCAAACAAGATGAGAATCCCGCTGGCAAAGATGGCTGTGCAGGAGACTGGCATGGGCGTGGTAGAGGATAAGGTAATCAAGAACAACTACGCTGCTGAGTATATCTACAATGCTTATAAGAACACCAAAACTTGCGGTGTGATTGAAGAAGATGCCGCTTACGGTATCAAGAAAATCGCAGAGCCGATTGGTTTGATTGCAGCCGTTATCCCGACTACAAACCCGACATCAACAGCAATCTTCAAGACCTTAATCAGCTTAAAGACAAGAAATGCTATCATCATTTCCCCACATCCACGTGCAAAGAAGAGCACCATCGCAGCTGCAAAGGTAGTTCTGGATGCAGCAGTGAAGGCAGGAGCACCGGAAGGCATTATCGGATGGATTGATGTTCCAAGTCTGGAGCTTACAAACGAAGTAATGAAGAATGCAGACATCATTCTGGCAACTGGTGGTCCTGGAATGGTTAAGGCTGCATACTCCTCCGGAAAACCGGCATTGGGCGTAGGTGCAGGAAATACACCGGTTATCATTGACGATACCGCTGATATCAAGATGGCTGTAAACTCCATCATCCATTCCAAGACATTTGATAATGGTATGATTTGTGCTTCTGAGCAGTCTGTTACCGTTCTGGAGCCGATTTATAAAGAAGTAAAGAAAGAATTTGAGAAGAGAGGCTGCTACTTCTTAAAGCAGGGCGAGATTGAGAAGGTTCGTAAGACTATCTTAATCAACGGTGCATTAAATGCTAAGATTGTAGGACAGTCTGCACACACCATCGCTGGACTGGCAGGTGTGGAGGTTCCAGTGGATACCAAGATTTTGATTGGTGAAGTGGAGTCTGTAGACATTGAGGAAGAGTTCGCACATGAGAAGCTGTCTCCGGTTCTGGCTATGTACAAGGCTAAGACCTTCGATGAGGCTCTGGATAAGGCTGAGAAGCTGGTTGCAGATGGTGGTTATGGACATACCTCCTCTCTGTATATTAACCTGAACGAGAAAGAGAAGATGGCAAAGCACGCAGAGAGAATGAAAACCTGCCGTATTGTTGTGAATACTCCTTCTTCCCACGGTGGTATCGGTGACCTTTATAACTTCAAGCTGGCTCCGTCTCTGACATTGGGCTGCGGTTCTTGGGGCGGCAACTCCGTATCTGAGAACGTAGGTGTAAAACATCTGCTGAATATTAAGACCGTTGCTGAAAGGAGACAGAATATGCTGTGGTTCCGTGCACCTGAGAAGGTTTACTTCAAGAAGGGCTGCCTGCCGGTTGCTCTGAATGAGTTAAAGGATGTTATGAATAAGAAGAGAGCCTTCATCGTGACAGACTCCTTCCTGTTTAAGAATGGTTACACAAGAGTGATTACCGATAGATTGAATGAGATGGGTATTACTTATACCGTATTTTCCAACGTTCAGCCAGACCCGACTTTGGCAAATGCTATGGAAGGTGCAAAGCTGATGCGTGAATTCGAGCCGGATTGCATCATCGCTATGGGTGGTGGTTCCGCAATGGATGCCGGAAAGATTATGTGGGTGCTGTACGAGCATCCGGAAGCAGACTTCCAAGATATGGCAATGCGCTTCATCGATATTCGTAAGCGTGTTTACACCTTCCCGAAAATGGGTGAGAAGGCATACTTCATCGCAGTTCCGACTTCCTCTGGTACCGGTTCTGAGGTAACACCTTTCGCAGTTATCACCGATCAGGATACAGGCATCAAGTATCCGTTGGCAGATTATCAGTTGCTGCCGAACATGGCAATCGTGGATACAGATAACATGATGAGCCAGCCAAGAGGTCTGACCAGTGCATCTGGTGTGGACGTTCTGACTCACGCTCTGGAGGCTTACGCATCCGTGATGGCAACCGATTACACAGACGGTTTGGCATTAAAGGCTATGAAGAACGTATTCGAGTACCTGCCGACCTGCTACAACGAGCCGAACAACGTAGAGGCACGTTCTAAGATGGCAGATGCTTCCTGCATGGCTGGTATGGCATTCGCAAATGCATTCCTTGGTGTATGCCACTCTATGGCACACAAGCTGGGTGCTTTCCATCACCTGCCACACGGTATTGCAAACGCTCTGTTAATCTCTCTGGTTGTAGAATTTAACGCAGCAGAGTGCCCGAGAAAGATGGGAACCTTCTCCCAGTACGAGTATCCGCATACACAGGCTAGATACGCAGAGTGTGCTCGTTTCTGCGGCATTCAGGCAAAAGACGATGCAGAGGCTGTAAAGCAGCTCATCGCTAAGATTGAGGAACTGAAGGCAGCGGTAGGCGTTAAGAAGACAATCGCTGAGTATGGCATTGATGAGAATACCTTCCTTTCCACTCTGGATGAGATGGTAGAGCAGGCATTTGATGACCAGTGTACGGGTGCAAACCCAAGATATCCGCTGATGAGCGAGATCAAGGAGATGTATCTGAGAGCTTACTATGGTAAATAGACTTAAGTTTGTATAGGTTGGTTGGAAAGCCCTTCGCACAGAAATGTGTGGGGGGCTTTCTTTTGCCATTGCGGCTTTTGGGGTGGAGTGGAACATTTCTTAAGAAAATTTTTACTTGTGCAAGGGGGCAAATTTGGAGTATACTAGTAAGAAGTAGCCAACATAATTATGCTGGAGGCGAAATTCCCGTTTCAAAATAGAGACAAACAGGAGGAAAAACAACAATGGGAAAATAAGCAAAACATAAAAGGAGGAATTTGCATGATGAATCAAAATGAATATGCAGCTAAGGTGGAGCAGTTATCTGGATACTGTATGGAGAACAATCAGATAGAGACGGAGCTATACCAAAAGTATGCTGTGTTGCGAGGACTGCGAGATAAGAACGGCAACGGTGTGGTGGCAGGTCTCACCAACATTTCCCGTATCGATGCATCCAAGATTGTGGATGGGCAGAAGCTTCCCTGTGAGGGGCATCTGTATTATAGAGGATATGATATTTATGATTTGGTGAAGGGGACGGATAAGGAACAACGTTGTGGTTTTGAAGAGATTTCCTACCTTTTATTGTTTGGCGAACTCCCAACGAGAGAACAGCTCATGGATTTTAAGAATGTGCTTGCCAAGAGCCGCACGCTCCCGACCAATTTCGTGAGGGATGTGATTATGAAGGCTCCCAGTGCGGATATGATGAATTCTCTTTCTAAGAGCGTGTTGACGCTTGCCTCCTACGACAACGATGTGGCAGATGTTTCGATTCCCAATGTGCTGCGTCAGAGCCTGATGCTCATCAGCGTCATGCCTATGTTGGCTGTGTATGGCTATCACGCTTACAATCACTATGAGAGAGATGGAAGTATGTACATTCACAGACCGGATGAGTCGCTCTCGACCTCGGAGAACATTCTGCGTATGCTACGTCCAGATACCAAGTACACCGATTTGGAGGCACATGTGCTGGATCTTGCGTTGATTTTGCATATGGAACATGGCGGTGGAAACAATTCCACCTTTACGACCCATGTGGTGACCTCCAGTGGTACGGATACTTACTCGACGGTGGCCTCCGCTCTGTCCTCCCTGAAGGGACCTAAGCACGGCGGTGCAAACATAAAGGTGGTTCAGATGATGGATGACCTCAGACAGAATGTCAAGGATTGGACGGACCAAGATGAGGTGGAAAACTATCTAAAAAAGCTGCTGCATAAGGAAGCATTTGACCGCAAGGGCTTGATTTATGGAATGGGACATGCGGTATATTCTCTGTCAGACCCCCGTGCAGAGATTTTTAAGGGATTTGTGGAAAAGCTGGCAAAAGCAAAGGGAAGGGATGCGGATTATGCCCTGTACTCGATGGTTGAGACCTTGGCTCCACAGATTATCAGCAGGGAGAGAAGAATCTATAAGGGCGTGAGTGCCAATGTGGATTTCTTCAGTGGCTTCGTGTACAGTATGTTGGATATTCCGCCGGAGTTGTTCACTCCTATGTTTGCGATTGCCCGAATCGTGGGCTGGAGTGCTCATCGGATGGAGGAACTTATCAATATGGATAAGATTATTCGTCCGGCTTACATCAGTGTGATGGAGACCAGAGGATATAAGGCTTTAGATGAAAGATGAAAAAAGATAAGATAAAAAAAGTAAAAAATTAGTAGAAATAGTGATTGACTTTCCAAGAAGATGTTGCTATAATTGGGAACATAAATCAGAGGCAAAGGGGCCAGTTTTTCCATAGGGAAAACAGGCTCTTTTTTGTTCTTTTCTGAATAAAAAGCAGTTTTGTGAGGCTGAGGGGCCAAAGAACTGGAAAAAACCGAAAAAACGGTAAAAGCAAAGTTTAGAGGAGGAAAAAAACTATGTCTTATGTTGATGAAGTCTATGAGAAAGTGGTGGCACAGAATCCAAGTGAGAAGGAGTTCCACCAAGCAGTAAAAGAGGTTCTGGATTCTTTAAGACTGGTGATTGATGCCAATGAGGATGAGTACCGCAAGATGGCTCTGCTGGAGCGTCTGGTTGAGCCTGAGAGAGTGATTTCTTTCCGTGTTCCGTGGGTGGATGATAAGGGACAGGTTCAGGTAAATAAGGGCTTCCGTGTACAGTTTAACAGTGCCATTGGACCGTACAAGGGTGGATTGCGTTTGCACCCATCTGTAAATCAGGGCATTTTGAAGTTCTTGGGCTTTGAGCAGGTATTTAAAAACTCCTTGACTGGCCTTCCTATCGGCGGTGGGAAAGGTGGTTCCAACTTTGACCCGAAGGGCAAATCTGACAGAGAGGTTATGGCATTCTGCCAGAGCTTTATGACAGAGCTGTTTAAATATATTGGTGCAGACCAAGACGTTCCGGCTGGTGATATCGGTGTAGGCGGAAGAGAGATTGGTTATCTGTATGGACAGTACAAGAGACTGACGGGACTGTACGAAGGCGTTTTAACGGGTAAGGGCTTAACCTACGGCGGTTCTCTGGCTCGTAAGGAGGCAACTGGATACGGTCTGGTTTATATTGTAGATGAGATGTTAAAGGCTCGTGGTCTGTCTCTGGAAGGAAAGACAGTGCTTGTTTCTGGTTCTGGAAACGTTGCAATCTATGCAACAGAGAAGGCACAGCAGTTGGGAGCAAAGGTAGTGGCTCTTTGCGATTCCACTGGTTACATCTACGATAAGGATGGCATCCAGCTGGATGTTGTGAAGGACATCAAAGAGGTTCGCCGTGCTCGTCTGAGCGAGTATGTGAAGGCAGTTCCGACCGCTGTTTATACAGAGGGTAAGGGCATCTGGAGCATTCCTTGTGACATTGCACTGCCTTGTGCAACTCAGAATGAGTTGGATTTGGAGGATGCAAAGACTCTGAAGGCAAATGGCTGCTTCCTTGTAGCTGAGGGTGCAAACATGCCTTCCACAAGAGAGGCAACAGACTTCTATCTGGAGAATGGTATCCTGTTTATGCCAGGTAAGGCAGCAAATGCAGGTGGTGTTGCAACTTCTGCTCTGGAGATGACGCAGAACAGCGAGAGACTGTCTTGGAGCTTTGAGGAAGTGGATGCAAAGCTGCATGACATCATGGTAAATATCTATGCAAAGGTTGCAGATGCTGCAAAGCGTTATGGCGTAGAAGGCAACTATGTAGTAGGTGCAAACATTGCTGGATTTGAGAAGGTTGTAGATGCAATGAAGGCTCAGGGTATTGTCTAACATACCAGAGAGAAGCTTCATTTTTATTAAAAGCTTATCAAATATAAAAAATTATAAAAAAAACTTCATGCACCCGACTGCTGAACGCACTACTTCACCTAGTCGGGTGTACTTGCATCCCTGAACTTAGTGCTGCCTATCGGCAGCGGGACTTTCAGAGTAATCAAGACACCTTTGCACTTCGGAAAATGACTGAGGGGCAGGGGTGTCTTTTTGTTGTGCAGAATGTCCCCTGTCCACTGATGCTAAGGAGAGGGAAGGGCTTTCCCTCGGAGAGACTCCAAAGTAATTTTTAAAGCTTCTGGAAAAGTGGGAGTAATCTCCAAAACCGCATTCCTCGCAGACAGCATAAGGCTCCATCTGGTTTTGCAGAAGTTCCTTTGCGAGCAGCAAGCGTTTGTTGAGAATGTATTGGTGAAGGGAAATGCCCATACAGTCTCGAAACAGGCGGGACAGATAAAATTTGCTGATATAAAATTGTGTTGCGAGGGAATCTAGGCTCAAATCGTCTCTCAAGTGGGTGTTGATGAAAAAGACCACCTCATCGATTTTGGGATTGCTGATTACATGAATGCCATGGGTGACTTCCGTGTCTTTTTGGGCAAGATTGAGAAGCACCAGAAGTTCCGTCAGATAGCAGATGCGTAGCACATGCTTGCCTTCTGATTTTACGGGAGTGTCCTCTATGCTGCCCAATTGCTCCAAGAGCCGTAAGAAAGCGGGGAAGAGTTCCTGACTGGGACGAATCAAGTTGTAGTGGGATTTTACACTGGAATCGAAACAGGCATGGAAGGAAAAGTCGGGAAAGGGCAGATTGATGGAGGTCACAAATTCAGGACGAATCCAAAGCACGTAACGTTCGTACTGTTTGCCCTCTCGGATGATGGTTTTATGCACTTCGGAGGTATTGGTGAGGATGATATCTCCGGGGTGGAGGGGATAATGTCGGCCTTCCACCTCATATTCTACAGCACCGGAGAGGAAGAAAAGAATTTCATAAAAGTTATGGGTGTGATATTCGGTTCGGACGGAGTGCTCGGTATAGTTGTGAAACAGTTCAAAATCTTCTCGAAGCATCTCAAAACGGTCGTCTTTGTTCCAAAGTGTTTTCATAAAACGCTCTCAGCTCCTTTGTCTCTTGTCCCTTTTGGGAGTCTTTTTTCATTCATGTTTGCAATTTTTCTCAAGGATTATAGCAAGAAATACAAAGCAAGGTCAAGAGGAATTCTATATAATGATGTTGGGGTCAAAAGGTGTTTTGCCCCCTATGATACCAGATTGCTCCGCATGAAATGCTTTCGCAATCCTCAAAATATTCGCAATTCGCACGTTTTTCTTTGAAAAACAGCTTCTTGCTCATATTTTGGCGGGTCCCAAGTTCAAAAATCCTCTTGCAAGCAAGCTTGTATCAGATTTTGTGACCTTTTGACCCTAGTATCATCTATATAATGATGTTGGGGTCAAAACGTATTTTGCACTTGGAACCTGTATGGGCTGTATAGGGGGAAAATAAGGAGAGAAAGCGAAAGGAGAGTAAGATGAAAGAATTTGGAATTCGAGATAAGATGGGATATTTTTGGGGAGATTTTGGAGGCTGCTTTTTTTACATCTTAAATTCCGGTTTCCTGATGCTGTTTTACACAGATATCATGGGAGTTTCGGGATATCTGGTGGGAATGGTGCTGTTTGCTGCCCGTATGTACAGTGCCTGCAGCGATGTCTTTATGGGACAGTTGGTGGACAGGGCAAAACCGTCAAAGGAAGGTAAGTTTCGAGTGTGGATACGTAGAATGTCTCTGCCCTATGTGATTTCCACGATATTGCTTTTCTTGCCTTTGCGTGGACTGCCAATGGGGGTTAAGGTGGTCTACATGATGGTGAGTTATCTGTTTTTCGTTTCCATGGGTTCTGGCTATGGCATTCCTTATGGAGCTATGGCAGCGGCTATGACCAAAGACCCGAAGGAGAGAGCTTCCTTATCCACCTTTCGCAATGTGGGTTCTTCGGTCTCCAGTGCGATTGCGAATTTCAGCATTCCGCTTTTGTGTATCAGCAGCGTTGCTGTGGAGGGAGGAAGCATTGAGAAATTAAATGCGAATCGATTTTTCATCGTGGTATTGCTGATCTGTGCTCTGACTTTTCTTAGTTTTCGTGCCTGCTATCGGATGTGTACGGAGAGAGTGGAGACCAAGTCCAAGGAGGGCAGTGAGCAGGAAAAGAGCGTCACACTTTGGTCCTCTTTGAAGGGGCTTACGAAGAACCAACCGTTCTGGGCCTTGAGTGGGGTTGCGATTATTCTGTTATTGTCTCAGCAGGTGGTGGGAGCCATCAATGCCTATGTATATAAGGATTATTTTAAGGAATCGAGTCTCTTGTCAATTGCTGGTTTGCTGATGACCTTTTGTACCTTTGCGGTTGCACCTTTTATGAGCGGAATCATTCAGAAATTCGGAAAAAAAGAGGCAGTTTCTGTGGCTGCTTTTACGTCCGGTTTCTTCTATCTGCTTTTGTTTTTGCTTCATACGGACAATGTTTGGTGCTATCTGGGTCTCAGCCTTTGTGCCACCTTCGGAGCTGCCTTTTTTAATACCATAGTCTGGGCATTGGTGATGGATGTCATCAATTATCAGGAAATCTTAACCGGACAGAGGGAGGAAGCTTCCATCTATGCACTGTATTCCTTCTTCCGGAAAGTGGGACAGGCTCTTGCTGGAGGATTGGGAGCGGCCACTTTGTCTTTGGTGGGCTATGTATCGGCGGAAGGGAATCAGATTGTGCAGCAGAGTGAACAGACGGTTAACAGCATTTACAATACCGCTACTTTGGTTCCCGGAATTGCATATTTGCTCATTGCTTTGGTCATGCTATTTCTGTATCCCTTAAACCGAAAGAGGGTGTTGGAGCTGTCCAAAACACAGGCATAAGTATTTCAAGCATGAGAATGCTCCTTTCAGATGGATTTGACGGATCGGTTGATAGGTTTCAGCCATCCGTCTTTTCTTTTGAAAACAGGTCTTGACAAAAGGCGGAGATAAGAATATAATTAGAATAATTCTAAAAACTAAAACAAAAACCAAAGTAAGAAATGCAACAAAAATAAGAAATAAAGCAACAAATAAAATAAGACATAAAATAAGAGAAGGAGAAAGAATATGGCAAACAATAAGTATGCGGGAACAAAAACAGAAAAAAATTTGGAGGCTGCCTTTTCCGGCGAGTCTGAGGCAAGAAATAAGTATACCTACTTTGCTTCGGTGGCAAAGAAGGAGGGCTATGAGCAGATTGCAGCTCTGTTTCTGAAGACAGCTGAGAATGAGAAGGAACATGCCAAGATGTGGTTCAAGGAGCTGAACGCTTTGGGAGATACCAAGGCCAATCTGGAAGCGGCAGCCGAGGGAGAGAACTATGAGTGGACCGATATGTATGATGGTTTTGCCAAGACAGCGGAGGAAGAGGGCTTTGTGGAGCTGGCAAGAAAATTCCGCTTGGTGGCAGCGATTGAAAAGCATCATGAGGAGAGATATCGTGCTCTGTTGAAAAACGTGGAGATGGCAGAGGTGTTTGAGAAGAGTGAGGTAAAGGTATGGGAATGCCGCAACTGCGGACACATTGTGGTGGGAACCAAGGCACCGGCGGTATGTCCAACCTGTAACCATCCTCAGAGTTATTTTGAGATTCATGCAGAGAATTACTAAGAATTCGCAATAGAAAATTCGTAATAGAGAAGTACGGATAGAGGAGTACAGATAGAGAACTACGGATTGCGAAAGAAGAGAAGGAAAGAATAAAACAAATCGAGTGAAAGAGTAGAAGTTTTAGCACTTCTGCACTTGGCTTTGTGGCCGAGGCAGAAGTGCTTTTTGTTTGTGAATCAATCGGAGAGAGGCGAGTGCCTATTTTGCATTTTTTCTTCGCTGGATGGCCAGCATGGTGATGTCATCGAACTGCAAGGCTTTGCCGACAAAGCGGTCGATATCGGCCTTGACATCTTTCAGCAGGCCTTCTGGCGAGTTGCTTTGGCTGGCATTCAGGGCTTTTAGCATACGCTCCGTTCCGTACAGGGTGTTGGAAGCGTCCGTCGCCTCCGCTACGCCATCGGTATAGACAAAGAGGGTGTCTCCATCGTGGATTTCCAGACTATATTCCCGGTAGCGGGAATTCTCGATTCCGGCCAGAACAAAGCCGTGAGGGTCTTTGTACAGCTCAAAGCTGCCATCCGCCCGCTTGATGGCCGGATACTCATGCCCAGCGTTGGCTGCGGTCAGTTTTCCAGTGGAAATTTCATAAATGCCCAACCAAACGGTCACAAACATTTCCGCTTCGTTGTTCTCACATAGCTGATTGTTTACTTTTTCTAATACCTCTTTAGGCGACTGGCCGGTCTGTGCTGCATTTTTCAGCAAGGTCTTGGCAATCACCATAAACAAAGCAGCCGGAACGCCCTTTCCGGATACGTCCGCCATGACCAAAACCAGATGGTCATCGTCCACGAGGAAGAAATCATAGAAGTCACCGCCTACCTCCTTTGCGGGATTCATTGTGGCATAAATATCAAACTCCTGCCGCTCTGGAAAGGCTGGAAAAATGCAGGGAAGCATGTCATGCTGGATGTTGCTAGCCACATTCAGTTCGGCGGCATTCTTCATGGCGGTCGCACTCCAGAATACGGAGGAAAAGATTTGCACGTATTCCAGAACAAAAATGACACACACGGTGAGGTACAGCGGGAAAAAGTAGGGAGAGCCGGGGACAATCCCTGAGCTGTTGCTAATCAAGTTTATGATGTAAAATCCTACCACGGATACCGCTGGAGCCGCCAGATAGGAGGTCATTTTCCCCTGCAGCGTTTCAATGATATTGCGCACATGCTGCCGGAGAAAGAAGTAGTACAGTAAGAAAAATACCGTGTAAACGACCAGTTTGATGGTGATAAAGAGCTGAATGTTTTTCACGGTGTAGGGGGTGTCTGTGAATAGATGCAGTGCCGCCCCCAAAAAGGTGTCTGTGGTGCCACAGAACATAAAAGTTCCCACGTTAGCAATGAGGGAGGCCATCAGCCCCACGAAAAGCTTGGCACTGGAACTCTCCTGATAGAGGAGCTGGGCTGCTGCACAAACCAGCAGCGACAAGCCAAGGATTCCGAATAGGTCATTGTAAAGATTAAAGGAGTAACTGAGCCAAGCTGCCAGAAATCCTAGGACAGCAAAGCCAGCCCAACTCAAGGCGGTTATTTTTTTGTTGTATTTAGGCTTCAGAGTGATTGCTACAATGCTGCTGCTCAACACCGAGGCCAGAAATACGGCAAAACTCCAAAGCAGAATGATTGTGTTCATGTTTTATCCTTCCTCTCCAAATATCTGATACTCCTCCAATACCGTTACATATCGGTTTAGATAATCGTTTGTGATGGCTCCCCACTGTTCCCCCAAGTGAGTCAGAACTTGCTCGGTTCTATCCGCGGTCACACTATTTTCGCTGTCATGCACATCGGAGTGCTCCAATAAAATGCCTTCCAAAAGAGCCTTTCCCTGCTTGGTCTTTCCGAGTTCCTCCAGCAGCTGGGCAAAGGCTTCGTCCTCCATGATGTCAACAGGGCGGCCAATGGCAGCCAGCGCGTCAAACAGCTGGGAATAGGGGATTTCTTTTGGCGGGTAAACGTGAAAAATAGGGTAGCACTTTGGCAATCCTGCGAGAATGGTAATCATACGTGCCACTTCGTCAATCGGGGAAAAGTTGACGCTGCCCTCATAGAGAGAACGGGGAACCTTTCCGATTTTGATATAGGAAGCGAGCCGTCTGGTAAAAGCGTTGGTACGGCTGTTCATCTGGAATTCACCGTCTGCCAAGCGGCCCTGCAGATTTCCGACTCTCATAATCTTCACCGTGATGTTTTCCTGTGTGGCTGCCTTTAAAATCTCATATTCCGCCATATATTTGGATAAAATGTATTGGTTTTGGATTTCCTGTCCGATGTAGAGCTGCTGTTCGGTCAGGGTTTGCGGCTCGCTGCCTGCCGGTGAGATACCAGCAACGCTGATGGTGGAAATCTGAATCAATGCAGCATCCCATTGCTTGCAGAGGGAGAGCAGATTTTTGACACCACCCACATTGGTGCGTTCCAACTTGTCATCGTAGGCAAAATGAGCCACGCTGGCGGCACAGTTGATGACGGTCTGGATGGAAGCCTCCTTAAGAGCCAAGGAGAGGGCTTTTGCATCCTTTAATTCGCCTTCCACCGCAAAGAGTTTTTCCCCCAAGAGAGAGGCACAATCGTCTTCCCCATAGTAAAATAGGGTGTTACGCAGTCGTTTTTGGGCACTGAGTCTTTCGGTGGGCCGCACCAAGCAGAAGATGCGGGTCCACATCTGAGGCTGTTTTAAGAGTTCCATCAGGATGTGAATGCCCAGAAAGCCGGTCACACCGGTCAAAAGAACATTTCCCAAAGGTCGGCGAAGGGCTTCGTCGGAGCAGGGAGCCGAGAGCAGTTCGTCTATGCCGCTGTAATCCAGTTCTCCCAGTAGATTGACCGATTTCTTCGTAGCGCTTATCTGGTGATAGAGATACTGGGCCAAAAGCTCCGGTGTGGGATAACGGAAGATATCTGCAAACTCAGGAGACACTTCCGGCAAGCGTTCTTCGATGGCACTGACCAATTCTGCAATGTGTAGGCTGTCGCCGCCCAACTCAAAAAAGTTATCATCCAGACCGATTGTTTCCTCCTCCAACACGGCAGAGAAGGCAGCACAGATTTGTTTTTGCCAGTTGGTTTCTGGTGCACGGTACGTGCGGACATATTCCACCGCTTCCTGTTCGAGTGCCCGCAAGTCCACCTTTCCGACCGGTGTTTGCGGCATGGAAGGCAACTCCTTGAAGACATCCGGAACCATGTAGGAGGTGAGGCGTTCTTTGAGATGGTTTTTGAGTGCGTCTTCTTTTACGGTCTCGTTCGGACGCACGGTATAAAAGCCTACCAAATGTTGGGAACCTGCCAGTATGCGGACCAGAACCTGAGCCTCTCCGACACCGGAAAAGGCTCGCATCTGGTTTTCGATTTCTGGAAGTTCAATGCGAAGACCACGCAGTTTCACCTGATGGTCGTTGCGTCCCTTATAGAGAATTCGTCCGTCCGGCAAGAACAATCCCAAATCTCCGCTGCAGTACATCCGTCTTTGAAAACGAGTGACAAAGCGTTTGGCTGTCTGCTCCGGCAAGCCGTAATAACCGATGCCGACTCCTTTTCCGTATACACAGAGTTCTCCCACAGTTCCTCTTGGAACAAGGCGGCCTTTGGTATCCAGAATCATCACACCGGTATTGGCGATGGGGCGGCCTATGCTTTGGTTGTCGCCGGCCTCTGTGATGGTGGCTCCGATGGTGATTTCGGTTGGTCCATAACCGTTGTAGATGCGAACTCCGTAGTTGTTTTTTAGCTCATCCACCAAGCTTCCGGCCAGAACCTCACCGGCAGAAAGGATGGCTTCCACCTGCCGAAGTGCCGCAGAAAAATGCGGTTCTTTCAGATAGACGGAAAGGCGGGAGGGCGTGCAATGCAGCAGATTGGCCCCGTGTGCAGTCAGAAGGTTGGCGATTTTTACGGGGTCAGCCAAGGCATCGTCCGCTGCAAATTCTACAAACATTCCGTTAAAGAGCGGAACAAAGATTTCAAAGAGAGAGATGTCAAAGCACACAGAGCCGATGGCAACGATACCCCTGCCACAACGGCAGATATCCCGATTAAAGGGATTGTTGTCCGGATGGGTGATGTTGACAATTCCGCGGTGGGAGAGCATCACTCCCTTGGGTCTTCCGGTTGTGCCGGAAGTGTAGATGCAGTAAGCCAACTGTTCTTGGGAGATGGACACAGAGGGAGCAGTATCCTTTGGGAAGGCCAGCAGCTCATCGGCCTCCAGAAGGGTTTGTCCTTCGTTTTTGTCCAGATTTCTGTCGTTGAGCAGCTCTTGGGTGCTGATAAAAAAGGCGGCTTGGCTATTTTCCAGCATGTAATCCACTCGATTTTTCGGATATTGTGGGTCCACCGGCACGAAAGCGGCTCCTGCCTTTAGGATACCAAGGAGAACCGGCAGCACCCTGTGGTCACGGTGCAGCATAAAAAGCACGGGTTCTGCGGATTTGACTCCGTGGGAGAGCAGAGCATTTGCGACACGGTTGGACAGAAGATCCAACTCTCGGAAGGTGTAGGAGCTGCTTCCTGCATAGAGAGCCGGTCTTTCGGGATAACGTTTGGCGGCTCGAACGAAGAGGGAGGGAATGGTATCGCTGTCGCTGATGGCAACTGATTTGCCCTCCTGATGCAGAAGTTGTTCTTCTTCCTCCTGTCCGACAATGCAAAATTCACTGACAGGTCCTTCCATAGTGAGTCCCTGCTCTAAGATACGCAGCAAAGCCTGATGGAAAAATTTCACGGTTTCTGGGGTGTAAATGCCCTCACGGCCATCGTAGCAGATTTCGTAGCTGCCCTGCAGTCGAGTGATGTTAGCGGTCAAATGGTTGTGCATGGCTCCGTCCATACTGAGTTGAACGGAAAAAGGAAAGGAGGCCTCGAGGCGAGGTTGGTAAAAGTTTAGAGTGTATTGGCTTAGCCCCTCCGTGATGAGTCCGCTTTCGTGTAAATCGCTTAAAATATGACCGTAACCATACTGTTTGTGGGCGGAGGCCTTTCTGGCCTGAGTTTGTGCCAGATGACAAAGCTCCAGCCAAGTCATGTCCTCCTGCACCTGCACTCGAACCGGAACCACCAGTGTGCGGCAGGCAATCTGGCGACGCAGCTCTTCGGTGTCACGGTTGAGTCTTGGCATTACAAACACGGCATCCGCTGTCTGTGCGGCACGGGCAAGATAAAGGCTGAGGGCAGCGGAAAACAAGGCAGCGGTTGAGAGTCCCTGTGCTTTGGCATAGGAATCTAACTGTTTGGAGAAGGCAGGAGAGAGGCTGTGGCGGCAGCGGAAGCGGCGAAGTCCCTTCTCCTCTCCCCCAAAGATACGATTTTCCGCCTGCAGGTCCTGAAAATATTCCAGCCAGTATTTTCTCTCGGCTGGAACATCAAGCGTCTCACTCTCCTCAGAAGCTGCCTTGGGAAGAGGAAGTTTTGCAATTTCCTTTCCCTCCAGTGCATCCAGAACCAGTTGGGTAATCTGGCACATACTATATCCATCCACCAAGATATGGTGAAATAGAAAAGAAAGCAGAGCACCTCCTTCGCTTAGGGGAAAGACTACCGCACGGTATAAGCTCCCTTTGGGCAATGGATTGGATTCTGCCTCCTCACAAAATTGCTCCATCTCTGTCTTGCTTTTTGGCGGCAGAAGAATGCAATGCTGCCGCCAAGAGACCTCTTCGGGGAGATATAAACCTTCCCCTCTCTCTTGGTCAATTTGCAGCCCAAACACATCGCAAGCATCAATCACCTTATCAACGGCGCAACACAAGCTCTCTGCAGGGTAAGTAGAGAGCTTGAGGCGAATGCCTATGGTATTGATGGCTTCTTTTGGGAATGCCTTTTCATTCATCCAAATTTGTCTTTGGGACATGGTAAAGGGATATCTATTCATAATCAAAATCCTTTCGTTGTTACAGGCCGTTTGTTTTCATTCTACTTTCATTTTATTTTCAGTTTACTTTCATTCTGCTTTCGTTCTATTTTTCATTCTGCTTAATTCCATTCTTCTGTTAATAGAAAGTCTCGAATGTTACGGTGTTTGATTCCGTCACGGCTCTTATCAAACTCGTCCAGTGTGACAACATATTTTGGGAAGTTGTCACGAATGCCAAAGAAGGCATCAAACTCCAGACGAATGCTATCCTCTGAGGATAATAGGGGGGCAACCTGAATATACAATTTGCTGCCCTGCTTTTCGCATACAAAGTCAATTTCCTTGTTGGAAATCTTTCCGACTGTGACCAGATAGCCTCTGCGTAGTAGCTCGATATAGACAATGTTTTCAAGGATTAGATTGATATCTCTTGTATTCCCGCCAAACACCGCTTCCCTTATCCCATGGTCAGCCATATAGTATTTTTCGTTGACAGTCAGTATCTTTCTTCCTTGCAGATACTGGCGTTTTACTCGATAAAACAGGAAAGCATCTGTGCAGGCCTTTATGTAGTTGAGCACGGTCTCCGGCGATATGGGTCTTCCCTCGCTTTTCAGATACTTGGAAATCATTGTGGAAGAAAAGATGGAGCCGATGTTGACAGTAATATAGGAAAGAATCCGCTCCAACATATCCACATCACGGATGTTGTTCTGCTTGATGATGTCTTTCAGTTCTACAGAGTAGAAGAGGTCTTGCAAATATTGACGGCTTGTCCTATCATCAAAACGCAGGTTGCTTAGGTAGGGCATCCCTCCCAGAAGAAGGTATTGGGAAAAACAATGCTTGGTATCTGCATCGGGATGCACACTGCGATACAGCTCGATAAATTCCCCAAAGGAAAAGGGGTAAATGGTAAATTCCACATATTGGTCTTGCAGAGAGGCGACAATCTCGTCGGAAAGCAGTTTTGCGTTGGAAGCGGTGAGATAAATATCACAGTTCAACTCCTCTCGCAGAGTATGGATACAAGTTTCCCATGACTCAACTTCCTGTATTTCATCAAAGAACAGATAGAGCTTTTGGTTGCTCTCTGTGGCTTGACGGATGATTTCGTCGTGCAAGGCTGCTGCCGTACAGAGGTGAGCGTTACTCATACTCTCAAAGTTCAGAGAAATAAATTGCCTGCGGTCCACACCGCTTGCACGAAGTTCATCCTGAATCAGGTTCAGCATGACGGATTTTCCGCTGCGCCGAATGCCAGTCAAGATTTTAATTTTTTCCTTTCCGATAAAGGGGCGGATACGGTTCATATAAGTCTCTCGTTTTATCATATCGCTCAGGCTCCATTCTAAGATTAACTCTATCGTATCACAGATATAATTGAATTTCAATGAAAATCACGATGTTTTATCAGATATAACTGATAAAAATGAATAAAAATAGACGGAAGCAAGAGCACTACAATTTGCTTTGGTTTTCAGGATAATAATTTCAAGAAGATGCAGAGAGGTTCAAATTGCTTTGCGATTTGAAAGGAAAATGGCAGTTGTCCCACAACAATGTTTCACGTGAAACATTGTTGTGGGACAAGGCGAATCATGTCTGTTTCGTTTCATCTGCCTTCTTTTTTCGGTCTTTCTTCTCAAAAGAATTTAAGATTTTGTTGATTTCATCCAGAGAATATTTGATTTTTAAGGCTTTTTTATTTAACGATACATTTCCACCAGTTAACTGCTGCAATTTTTTTTGAATTGTTTCACGAGTTCCCATCGGTTTCTCTCTAAGAGCTTTTCGGCTTTTTTCATAACATATTCCCTAAAAGTCCATTCTATGCCTGTTTAGGAGCAGTACCATTTGGCAGGGAAGCTTCAAGTGCAGTCCTAGGCAATGTTGTTCGGCGATGCTTCTTGGCGTGGAGAGGCAACCAATTTGCAAATGGGCTTTCCCTCAGAAGCAAATTTCATCTCGTACTCTGTCATAACATTTCCCTCTGCCATGGGACTGTGATGCAAGTCAAAAGTGAATGTCTCGATTTTCCATCCAGCCTGAGGGATTGCTTCCAGAGAATAATCAAATAAGCCTCGGTTGTCGGTCTTAAATTCTACCTTTCCATCTTCCGCTAAAATCTGCTCGTACACCTTCATGAACTCCGGAGAAGTCAGCCGTCGCTTCGCATGGCGGTCCTTGGGCCAAGGGTCTGAGAAATTTAAATAAATATGGGACACCTCACCTTTTTCAAAATAATCTGCCATTTGTTTGGCATCCACACACATAAATTGAATGTTGGGCAGTTCCAGTTCTTCTCGTTTTTGCAATGCCCGCAACAGGACGCTGGAATAACGCTCAATTCCAATGTAATTATTTTCGGGATGCTGTTGTGCCAATTCCATAATGAAACGACCCTTTCCCATTCCTACCTCAATAAAAATGGGATGTGTATTCCCAAACACCTGCTGCCACTGTCCTTTTTGTTTTTCTGGTTCCTGCACCACATAAGGACTGGAAGCAATGCTTTCTTCTGCACCTCGAATGTGACGTAATCTCATAAAATAATACCAAACCTTTCTTTTGCTTTCTTGTTGTTTTTTCTGTTGCTTGTTTTGGGGCTGTTTACAGAGACATTATAACTGAGATGCTTTGGATTTTGCAAGAGAAAGAGGAGACAAGGAAGAAAAGGTGACGGGTGTATCGTTTAATTTAGGCTTGCAATAGCCAAAATTAAACGGTATCATGTATCGTAAAGGCAGAGGATTTCTGTCTATGACAAACGAAAGGACGTTGTTTATGAAACGATTTGCTTGTATGTTAGTTTCAATCATTTGTGTATGTATGCTCTGTTTGCCTGCTTTTGCAGCATGGCCTGAAGAGTGCAGCATTCAGGCAGAGAGCGGTATTTTGATGGATGCGGATTCTTCCGCCATTCTGTATGAGAAAAACATTCATACCGCATATTATCCGGCCAGTATTACGAAAATTTTGACTGCTTTGGTGGTTCTGGAAAATAGTCCCGATTTGAGTGAGATGGTTACCTTCTCCTCCAATGCTGTGTATCATGTTGAGGAGGGCAGCAGCAATGCGGGACTTTCTCCTGGGGATCGGCTCTCCATACAGGATTGTCTCTATGCCTTGCTCTTAAAGTCGGCAAATGAGGCAGCCAATGCCCTTGCGGAACATATTTCTGGCAGCATTCCTCGTTTTGTGGATATGATGAATGCGAAAGCGGAGCAGTTGGGATGTGTGGATTCTCACTTTGCAAATCCCAGTGGATTAAACGACCCTGAGCATTATACCAGTGCCTATGATATGGCCTTGATTGCAAAGGCGGCTTTTTCCAATCCGACGCTGACAGAAATCGCCTCCACCACCTATTATGATCTTCCCCCTCTGAAACAATATCCGGAGGGACAAACGGTTTACATTGGTCATAAGATGTTAAAGAAAAATTTTAGTTCCTATTATCCGTATGCCGTTGCCGGAAAGACAGGTTATACGTCTCTGGCAGGAAATACCTTAGTCACTTATGCAGAAAAGGATGGAATGCGTCTAGTTGCTGTGATATTAAAGGGGAACAATCCTTATCATTATTCGGATACCAAAACGTTGTTTGACTATGGATTTCAAAATTTTAAAACACTTAACATCACGGAATATGAGACGGCTTATACTTCTTTGGAAAAGGATTTGTCCATTGCAGGTGTCACCACCGCCAAACCATTGTTGACGTTGAATTCGGATAGTTATATTACCGTTCCCAAAACGGTTGCTTTTGATGAGGTTTCCTCCTCTTTATCTTATCAGTTGACGCTTCCCTATCCCAGTACAGCGGTAGCCGAGCTGAATTATAGTTATGAGAATCGTTTTATCGGGCGTGCGTACTTGGAAATAGATGCTTCTATGTTAGACAGCGAACAAAGTAGCGTTGCCGTTCAACCGGAAACGTTGGCGGCTGACCAACTTCCTACTTTAGAAGCGGAGGAAACACAAAAAGAGAAAGATAAGAACAACATCGAGAGAGAGAACTATGGGGAGGAAGAGGAAAGCAGTCTGGGAAGTCCGATACCAGATGCGGCCATGCAGAGGACAGTGAGCAGACAGCAGAGACTGCTTCCGCTGCTTCGATTGGCACTGCTTCTTATTGGAGTGCTGCTGATAGGAGCCTGTGTGTATTTCTTCCATAAATCCAGACAACAAAAACAGCTTCGTGAAAAGGAAATGAGAGAGCGAAAACGCAAGGAAAGGCTGTTTGAGGCTGGATATACCACAAAGGAATTTCAGCGTCTTTTGGAGAAAAAACGCAAGGAGAAAGAAGAACAATCTCACAAGTAAAGGTAAAAAGAAGGTGAAATAGGAAACGAAAATGGAAACGAAACAGAAGGTGAAATAGGTAACGAAAAAGAAAACGTAAATGAAATCAAGAAGTAAGTAGGAAAGTAAGCAAGGAAAATAAGAAGAACAATGCTGCTGAG
>JAUNGR010000016.1 GCA_030524485.1 bacterium
TTACTACGACTGGGCAGTTACAAGCCCACTCCCTTTAGGTGGTGGGTAGTTGACTCTGTTTTTCCTGCTTCAACGTATTTAAGACAAAGGCATCCAAGGTCTGGTCATAATTCGTATTCTGTCCCTTCTTGGAAGCCCTCACAAAGTTATTTTTTCTCAATCCTCGATAATACTCAGCAATCGTCACTGCGTTGGTCTCACTGAACACCCGTATCTTCTTGAACTCCTCTAAGAGTACCTCCCCGATATGTTCTTTATCATAGTCCTTTTTATTGGGTCTCTCCTGCTCTTCTTCCTCTTCCTCACACTCATGATAATTTAAATACAAACGCCGAAACGTATGAGAAACCAAGGCACTCACATCCGCTCCTGTCATAAAACGACAGCTTCCGGTCGCTATCTGCACCAGCATATCCACTGCCTGCTCGGTCTCCTTCGTCATCACATGCACTCGCTCCGGCTTTGAAAGATGTACCCGCAAAATCTCCCGCAATTCCTGCTCATAAGGCATGAAGGTATAAAAACATTCATCAAAACGACCTTTTCGGAAAAATTCCGCTGGAAGATTTTGGATGCTGTTTGCCGTCGCAATCAC
Organism: bacterium; assembly: GCA_030524485.1. Classification (GTDB taxonomy): domain Bacteria; phylum Bacillota; class Clostridia; order Lachnospirales; family Lachnospiraceae; genus CAJMNU01. The sequence continues at coordinate 596 of JAUNGR010000016.1, forward strand.
ATAGCAGGAGCTGCTCTTCTCCTGCAGCCATGTCAAAAAGCCGCCCAACATACGCTGTAAATAGCCTGCCCCTTCCTCTCGTCCACCTTTTCCCGTTCCAGAAAAGCCCTTCTCTATCTCATCCATCCAAAGAATGCAGGGAGCCATCTCCTCCGCCTGCCGCTGTGCTTCCCTCAAATTCCTCTCGCTGTCTCCCACATGGCTCCCCATCATGCGTCCCATATCCAGACGAATTAAGGGCAGTTTCAGCTCCGCAGCCGCATACTGGGCAAACAGGGATTTTCCAGTTCCGGGCAAGCCCATAATCAGGATCCCCTTAGGCACATCATTTCCTTCCGCCACCGCCTCCTGCAAATTTGCCATGATGCGACCACTGTCCTTCAAATAATTGGACAGCACCTCCATGTTAGCCATATCGGTTTTTTTGACGCTCTTCCACTCCAAAAGCCCCTGTTGCCCGAGAAGTTTTACTTTCTCCTCCCGAATCGTCTCCAGCACTCTACGCTTGTCTTCGTCAAAGGCCTCCTGCCCATACCGTCTTAGGGCTCTCTGAAACAAATAGGAAACCTCATGCCTCCAAAAGCCCTGCAGGTAAGACACCATCTCCCTCTCAAAGGCTCCGCTGATGCTGCTTTCTACCGGAAGGGCAAGCTTCTTCAGCACCTCTTGCACCTCCTCCAGAAGCTCCTCCGCTCCCGGTTTTCTCCCCCGAATAACATGCACATAGGGAAACAGATAGGGAGACAGCTTTTGGATGTCATCTAACATAATAAGAAGCAAGGGTGCTTGCTCCTTAGCAGGCTGCTGCGTCAACAACTGCAACAGGGCTATCTCTGCTTTTTCCTTGCTTCGACTGTCACAACACGAAAAACTCTCCAGCAGGAGCATACCGAGTCCCTTTTTCTCATCCATCTTCTCCAAACCCAGAGCCAAATAAGAATTAGCCGTCACATTTTCCAAATCCGCCGCTGCCATCAGACGCAACGTCTTACCGCAACGCTGGTAAAAACAGGGAGCAAAAGAGTTATCCTGCCTTTTTCCGTAATGCACCTCCACCACGGCTTTGTCAGAAAAATATCTCTCTGCCAAATAGGAGACGATCTCCCGCCAAACCAAAACCTGCTCCATCTCCAGCACAATTCCTCGTTTTCCACTGCTATATACCTGATAAATTTCCTCTGCAATCTCTTCCGTTACTCTCATCTTCCGCTCTCCCATTTTAGCCCGTCAACTATCCTGACTGAATTTCATTAAAAAACGGCTCCCACACTTCCATAGAAAACAGGAGAAGCAAAATCAGCACTATCCCTATAGCAAGACAAAGCAAGAGCTGCTTTTTTCTAAGCTCTGCCTGTCTCTGTAAGGCTTCCTGCCTTCTTCTCTCCTCCTCTAACTGCCGAAGGGCTTTTTCCCTCTCCTCTTTTTGCCGCTGTTCTTGCTCTTCCTCCCGCTTTTTTTGCTCCTGATACCGCTTGATCTGTGCTGTCACATCTTGACAGTTGCGTGAGGTCTGGCTTTTTGCCTCTTTCAGTCCTCTCACCGTCATTCTTGCTTGCGGGAATATCTTCAGGAGCCGCTCGGCATCCAAAAGACTGAAAACGCCAAGTAAGACTGGTTGAGAAAAGCTTTCCTGCCATAGCGTCTCCTCTGTCTTAGGGTTACTTGGAAACAGATTTGCCTCCTCCAAAGAAACCGCTTCCCCTTCCTTCTCCTGCTCCCAAAAATCCGAAAAAGCAAAGTCTCTCATCTGCTCGCTCAACAGCATAACCGCTTCCTGATTTCCCATCAGTCTATTTTTATTTCGCAAAAATTCCTTGAGAGGTTCAAACAGAGCCGTCTCCTTGGCATACCTGTGAATGTCCTCTCCGGTAAATCCATAAGCAAGCACACAAAACTGCGGGCGAATGCCAGAATCGTACAAGGGGACTCCCAAAAGCTCTTCCTGCTCTCCCGCCAATGCCACCACATAGATATTCTCCTCCAAATATCCCGCAAACCAGCAATGTTGGTTTCGTGCCATTCCAAAACGCTGGTCCACCGCCAACATACGGTTGGATAAAAGCAGCATTTGGTCTCGGAAGGATTCAAACATAGGGTCACACACTCGCACAAAATAGTCTTCCTGTGCCGTTTTTGTTTTTATATTGGCATAACTCCAACACCCAACTGCCATCACTGTTCTCCCTTTTTTCTCTGCTTGTTGATTTCCGTAGCCATTCGATAATTAACCTCTATGAGAGGCCAAGGCCACCTGCTGCGATTGCAGCTCTGCTCCAAACACAGCAGCAACTGTTTTACGTCCTCCTTTGAGTCCAAGCATTTCGGATAATATACCCTGCTGTTTCCATTTGTCATCTGTAGTGCCTTTTGGATGACTCTACAGATTTTTTCTACCTGCCCACCATTGTATTGTTCCAGATACATGCTCAAAAAGTCCTCATAATACTTCTCTGACTCAGCGTCCTGTCTTTCCCGCAAAACCTGAGAAATCCATATTTTCTGCGAATTCTTTAGCTTTATGTAGCTCCGATTTCCAACTTCATGGGCATCTTTCCCACGCTTTTGCATTTTTTCTTCTTGTGCCTTCGGTGTGTGATTTTTGAAGTCTTCGTATCCTCTCGTAAAGAGATTCAAAAGCCCATTTTGAGGATTTTCCGGCTCCTCTTGTTTTCTTATGACCTTTTTTTTCTCTTTTCTGACCTTTTCTTTCTGGATATCCTTTTTCTTACTCCCCTCTTTATCGTCTTTTTTTACATTCTCTTCTTTCCGAGCTTCTTCTGGCTTTTTTTCTTTCTTGACTGTAACCCCCTCATAGTACCTTGCTGCTCTCTCGGCTTTCACAGTAACACAAAGATTCGGCAGGCAATCAATCAGCTTCTTAGCTTCCTCCAGACTCAAAATCCCCAGTGCAGCTGGTCTCTCAAGACTATTCTTCCAATTTCTTTCCTCCCGCTCAGGCGTACTCTCTTGGATGTTGTAGTCTTCCTCCGACACAAAAGCGATTTGTTTTACTTCCCCCTTTTCTTGATAGACGTTCCAGACTGTCTCCTCCATCTTGAGAGGGGATAAAGTTGAATCCGTCTTTGCATAAAGCTGCAGCAGGTAGCTTTTGAGTTCCCCAAACAGTCCGCTCTCTCTTTTATAAATTCCAATATCCCTCCCTGTAAATGCATAGAGAAACGTGCAAAAGAGGTTTCGACTGCCTGTCTTTTTTAGTGCCGTACCCAAAAGTTCTTCCTGCTCCCCTGCCATTCCCACCACATATAGTTTCTCGTCGAGATATCCTGCCAGCCAACAGTGCTTCTGCTTGTTCTGCTCATTTCTCTCCCTCGCTGCAATCAGATGGTTGGAGATGTGAATCAACAAATTTTTGTAGGGAAGCAGCTCGGCATCGCAGAGACGAACAAAATAGTCTTTTTGCAATGCCTCATTTTCTGTGTTTGCATAAATCCAACGATACACTGCCATAGGCTTCTCTCCTTCTCCATCCACTAGGAAAGCTTAAAAAATCTCTTCAATTCTCTCTCTTTTCCCTTGCTGTCGAGGTAAAAAACGGCATTTTCTCCCTTTTTTTCAATGTAGGAAAGAATCTCCTGTGCGTAATTTTGCATCCTATTCTGTTGCGGCAATTCCGCCTTGTCATGATTCAGCTGTGTTATTTCCTTTTCTCGCCTCTGTATATTAGCATTCAAAAGCTCCAACTCTTTTTGCCGTTTCTCCTGCCCTCCCAATAAGCTAAGCCCTTTTCCAAGAAAAGAATTCGGGACCTTCTGCAGTGCCAGCATCTGGCTCCTATCCGTTGCATTCTGAGCGTTTAACTCATTCATCTTAGCATTCAAAGCTGCTGTCTTTTTGTTCAACCATGTTTTGCCTTCCCTAGAGAGATGGTAGCCCACCGCTAACATCAAAGGAATCTCAAACCCCTTCGGCTCAAAACCACTCAAGACCTTATTCTCTTTGCTCAACACCAGATTTTTTCCCAATGTGGAATGACAGCCCAACACCTGCCAAGAATATTCGTCCTGAAACGTAACCAACTGATAATCTCGAATTAACCTCTTTAAGGCAGCCATCTTTCTGCTATCATCAAAGTCTCCCTTAATACAGTCCGATTTTGTGACATAGAGAAGAATCGGCGGCATCTCCTTGCGTAGGTTCCTTGCGATTCTCTTGATGCTACGAATGTTGGCAATACACTGCGTCACATTGATTTCGGCATCGGTCTGTAAATTCACCTCATCCCAGACATAATCGGGGTCTGTCAGGCACATATAGTCGTTTAACACATTTCCCGGAACCACATAGACCAAAAGCTCCGTATTGGCAATCCAAGTCTCAAAGTCCTGCCTGTCCTCCACAGTGGCATCGCCTTCCAGCATAGCTCCTCGATAATCCAGCCACTTTGCCTGACACAGTATCTCGTTATCCTTCTCAACGGCAAACTCATAGGCACGATTATTGGTACTTCCATTTGGCATCTCCTCGCCCTTTTTCATGTTGCTATAAAGCTGAAGCAGGTACTTGGCATCGCCTCCCGCATAGGCTCCCCCATTTGTAAGCATAAAACCATCTGTATTCAAAGAGCTTGCAAACATATAATAACAGCAGCTTAAAGCCACCGTTTTTCCAGTACTTTCTCCGCCTATTGTCATCATACTAACCAAACTATTTTCCATTCTGACTCCCCTTTTCCATCGTTGGTCTCTTTGTCTCGTCGCTTTCTGCTTCCTCTGCGTTTCCTTTTCTGTGTTTCTCCTATGCCTTGCTTCTTCTATGCTATCTGTTTCTTTCTGTTATCTGCTACAGTTCCAATCTCTTGCGAATGTCTGCTATCGCTGTGTCGCAGTTGGATAAAAACTGCTCCAACTGTACATACTCCCTCAATTTTGCCTCCTTCAGAGCTTGAATCCTTGCGATTTCTCTTCTGAGATACTCCTGTATTTCTGGGCTTTTTTTCTTCTCTAAGGGGGTGGAGGCCATACGAAATCTCCACTCCATCAAGACCCGATTCTCCTCCTCCAAATACTGTGCTGACCTCTCCTCCTTTGGCTCATCCATACGCCTTATTTTAGAGCTTGCTTCCTTTCCCCAATATTTTTCTTTAAATTCCTCTATCTGTCTAGGAGAAATCTTATCAAAACAGCGCAGAACTTCTTTCTCGGATATCTGATAACCTTCCTTGTTGGAATTTAGCTCTGCCTTCATCTGGATTTGCGGGTCTTCCACCAACTGTTTAATCTTTCTACTCAGATACTGCTTGTTGCCTCCTGTCATCTGTGCAAGCATACTGACATTAAACATAAATGCACGTTCAGCCATGACCATTCCCCGTTTCTTCCTGTATTTCCCCCAGTTCTTCTGCCTCTTCTTCCCCTTCTATCTCTCTTCCTTTCGCTTTCTCCTTTCCTTGGCTCTGCTCCCAGTTCCAAACCTTTGTTGGAACCTCCTCTGGTGGCAACATCTGCCGCAATCTCTCGCAGAGACTGGAAAGTAGGGAAATACTGAGCTTCACCGTCCAGTGCAACACCTCCACCACCAACTTCCAAACCACCTGAACTGCAAAGCCCAAGATTCCCGAATCTGCTGGCACCCGTATATGGTTTTGAGCGGAAATCGTTCCGATGTAGCTCTGTGCCATCTTCATTATGTGAGCTGCATTCTCCCCTTCGTTGATATAGGCCTGTGCCCTCGTGTAAACTGGAATCGCACAACTAAGAAATTGCTGTTGCCCCGCAAGCGAATTGGTTTCGTCCTCCTCCAACACTTCCATCGTAATGTAGTTGACCAAAAAACAAAGGTCACTCTGTGCCTCTCCCTGCAGAGTGCCTACTTCCTGCTGACTCTGCCCCAAGGCTAGCTGAGCAAGGAGTCTCTGCGTCTCCTCCTCGTAATGCATCCCAACATAGCCCATCAAAAATGTCGTCTCTGCAAACAGAGCATCCACCTCGCTCTTAGCAACCTCACCGTCCGCCTTCTCCCACGCCGCATCATACTCTCCCTTGACCTTCTCCTTGCAGCTGCTCACCGTCTCCTTCGGCAAAACCAGCAGCATTCTGTCATAAATCATCTTTTTGACGTTGGCCAGATAGCGGTAGGCATCCTCATTGTCTAAGTCCAGCTCCTCAATCACGTTGTTGAGCATTTGAGCGGCCTGCCACTCCGTAAGCTCTGGCGAATATGGCAGGTTCAAGACAAACCGCTCAAAACCTGCCATATTTTCCTCCCACGCACAAAGTCTTTCCTCTATTTCTCTCTCTGCCTCTTCCTTGCTGCGGGACTTCGCAACCTGCTTTTCTATATATTTCTCTATGATAAAATCCTTGACTGCGTACGAAGCGTCCTCTTCTTTGTGCTTCATCCATTCTTGAAGCAAAGGTGCTATCTCCATATCGCTCTTTCCTCCTTGTTTCGCCTCAACTGTATTGTCTCAGTTTAGCATTTCATAGAAGGAAAGTCAATATAAACATCTATACATCCCTTTTTATACATATTTTAAATATACTTTTTCTTGAACTTACTTCCCGTCTTATCCCATATCTTTTCATTTCGACTTATCATGCATAGATACAGTCCCAGCAAACATCCAAATTGCAAGGAGACCCTTGGACTTGCAAAGATAAGAGGAAAGCTCACACGCCCAGACCAGATTCCCAGATTGGAGGCTATGTGAACTACCCATCGCCTAAAGGCAATGGGTAGTTCACTCAAAAACCTTTCAAAAAGGAGAAAAATAATGTCTTACCATTTTAGTGAATTGCTTTTGTACTTCTTTTTTTATGCCTTCTTGGGCTGGGCGATGGAAGTCAGTATTTTCGCTCTCACCAAACACAAATTTTGCAACCGAGGACTTTTAAGCCTTCCTCTCTGCATCTCTTATGGAATTCTCATGGACATCCTGATTGTAGTACTGCCCACCTTACAAGGACATTATCTGCTGCAATTTCTTGCCGTCCTGATTATCTCCTCCGCTATCCGAAGTTTGGAGAGCTTTGGCTTAAGCCACATCAGCCCCAACTATCCAATTGCTAAGGATGAGTATGGTATTTTCAGCGGAAAAGGAAGGGAATCTCTGCTCTCCCTTCTGTTTGCCCTCGGCTATTTTCTCGCCTACCTGCTCCTGCATCCCGTTGCCGTTTTGCTTGCCTCCCTGCTGCCAAGAAGCTTACAGACCTTTTTAGCCTGTCTCCTCTCTTTCTTGACTGTCATCGAGCTGTTACTCCTTTTCTTGGTTCTTCACCAACGAAAGCCAGAAGCGGAAATCCGGAAACTGCAGGAACGCAACTATCAAAGCAAAAACCGACTGGCACAACGCATCTATACCTTCGTCTGGAGACATATTTTTCATGCTTACCCACAGGCAAGCTTGATTCCCACTCCCGTGCGAACTCCTGTGTTTGCCCGTGGGGTCTGCTTTGATAAGATTATCTGGGTCTTTTTCCTCTGTGCTCTCCTCGGAGACCTCATCGAAACCCTCTACTGCCGCTTGGTGGGCGGTGTTTGGATGAGCCGCTCCAGCTTGATTTATGGCACCTTCAGCATTGTCTGGGGCATTGGAGCCGCCCTGCTCACCATCGTTCTTCAAAAAGTTGCCAACAAAGACGACCGCCATGTGTTTTTGACCGGTTTCTTTCTCGGCGGTGCCTATGAGTACCTGTGCAGCGTTTTTACAGAAGTATTTTTTGGAACCACTTTTTGGGACTATAGCGAAATGAAATTCAACATTGGCGGAAGAACCAACCTTTTGTTTTGCTTCTTTTGGGCTGTATTATCCGTCATTTGGATAAAAATTTTGTATCCTGTTATCAGTCGTCAGATTGAACGCATCCCCTTTCTCATAGGAAAGGTGGCAACTTGGTGCATTATTGTCTTTATGAGCTGCGATATGATACTCTCTGCTGCAGCCATGCTGCGTTACACCATGAGGCAAGAAGACCCTGTGCCTCACACCGCTTTGGAACACTTCTTGGATGAGACCTATGACGATGCCCTGATTGAATGGACTTGGCCGAATATGCGGATTGAAAAACATTAGAAATTAAAACTAGAAAGAATCATAGATACAAAAAACAAAAAATCCCTTGATTTCTCAAGGGATTTTTCTTGCTAGCGGAAGGGAGATTTGAACTCTCGACACCACGGGTATGAACCGTGTGCTCTAGCCAACTGAGCTATTCCGCCTTGACTGATTGTCACCAGCAAGAGAGAATATACCATAAAACAAAATGTTTGTCAACATTTTTTTCAAACTTTTTAATGAGTATTAAGAAGGATATCTACATATATTTCAATAAGCATCTCCCCACATAGGCCGCCAACTCAACTGGAACAGCATTCCCTATCATTTGCTCTAAATCCGTCTTACTACCCTGAAACACAAAATCACTTGGAAAGGTCTGTATACGTGCCCTCTCCTGAGTTGTCAAGGACCTAACCTTTGTGATGTCTTCCGTTGCATCACCTGGATGTATCTGATATCCTGCAGGTATTGGACGATTCACTCCTCTAACAGTAGGACTTGGTTCATCAATACTAAAGATTCCTCTTCTAGCATAAGATCTAGGATGCCTATAATAAAAATCTGTTCCAAATTCATCTCCCAAATAATCCCGAATAGTCATACTTTTCTTTGCCTGCATTCCCAGCAAATTTTCTTCTAGCTTATTATCTTTTCCATTATGTTCTCCAATCAAAAAAAATCTCTTTCTTTTTTGAGGAGTTCCACATTTAGAAGCGTCCAATACCACTTGTGTCAAACCATAACCAGCCTTTTTAAAAGTTTCAATTGCTTTAGGTAAAGTCTCTGATTTCTGAATTCTATCTACATTTTCCATTACAAACCATTTCACTTGTGTCTCACAAACTAATTTTGCATACACCAATGTTAAATCCGCTCTCCCCTTTGTTTCGTCTCGTTGTCCTGCTGAAGAATAATCCTGACAGGGTGGGCCTCCAATGATAACCTCTGGTTGAAATGTTCTCAGTTCCTCTGAAGTTAAAATAGAGATATCTTTTACTTCTGCCCTATGACTAAAATTTTGATTGTATACCTTTACCGCTTTCTCCCAGATATCAAAAGCTGCAGCAATCTGAAATCCTGCTTTTTCAAATCCCAGAGATAAACCTCCACAACCACAAAATAAATCTATTACCGCAGGCATTGTATTCCTCCGTTCTTTCTCTCACTTTAATCGTTACATCTATTTGTTTCCTCAAATAAGTCAGGTGAATTATAAATAATCGCATCAAATCTTCGTTCAGGACTGAGCAAATTTTGTCCTCCTCCAAGTATAATCTTTTTTATTTCATCCTTTTGAATTCTTGGATGTATCAACTCTTCACATGTCATGAGAGGTTGAGTTTTCTGTCCATTCGATGAGAATGCCTTGTCATTTTTTAAGTTATAAGATAAAGCATCTATAATGGCTCTTCCGTCAAAATAACCATTTTTTGCATAATCTGCCAGCATACGAAATAACCAAATCATGGTTCTTGTATGTCTACTAATTTTATATAGTATTTCATTTTCTTCTGGCATAAATAAATTTAACATCCCTAGGTTGCTCCAAACAAAAACATCCAAACAATTCTTGGACAATTTAGGAGATTTTCCCTCTGTTTTCCAAACAGGTTCCATAATGACTGGTACTTGTTTTTCATAGTTTTCTATTACAACTCTACGAATTGCCCAGTATATCTCTGTTATGTAGGGTAAAACCTTCTCTGCTTCCGTCCAATTTTCAATATTCGCTCCTGCTCCTGCCAAAACATTCTCTAATTCTTTTTGCGTTTTATAATTTTGGATAATACTACAGGCAAGATATACAATTGTATCGGGTCTGACAACAATTTCAGCTCCAAATTTATCCTCCGCAAGAGCACACGTTGCATTATCTGGAAGTGCCACCAGTTTTATTTCCATACTACTTAAACATTTGTCATTTTCTAAAATAACCAAGTCATTTCTTGGAATGGAACCTTTCACATATTTTTGATAAGGCATGTAGGGTGTTTCAAAAGAAAAATAAATATCTTCTGACAAAGGCTCAATCCCAAACAGAGTATCTATTCCTATTGTACTAACTTCTATTTTCATATTTTTATTTGCTTTATAATAGACAGCTGACAATCCCTTTGAATACAAATAACAAGCAAGAGCTGCAGGAAAAGACGAATTAAACTGATTTTTTCCCCATGTATCTGGCTTTGTGTAATCCCTATTTGACCTATAAATCCCAAACAATCCTGGTTTTTCTTCCATCTTCTAATCTTCCCTTCTCTCTTCTTGTACAAACTGTATCATAACATGTTTTCAAATTTCTGAAAAGTCATTTTCTCCCAATTTATTATCCTATCGCAAAGCTGCTCCAGCAACTCCTCGGAATGACTCACCACCAAAAGTCCTATCTCTCTTCGCTTCACTTCCTCCAGAAGAAAGGTCCAGATTTGGCTCTGGGTAATCAAGTCCAACATCGCCGTTATCTCATCGGCAAGCAAAAACTTCGTTCCCTTTCCCAAGGCTCTTGCAATGCAAAATCTTTGCAATTCTCCTCCAGAAAGCTCCGCTGGAAAGCGAGATAACCACTCTTCCTCGATTCCCAGACCTTCTATTACCCGTCTTTCCACCGCATTCCCTTCCAAAAGCACCTGTCTCATCCGCATCTTGGGATTCACTGCCTGCTCTGGATGCTGCCAAATCATCTGCACGGGACAGTAGCCCTTCCAAAGGGAAAGCTCCTTGCCATCCAGCAGTACCTGTCCACTATCCGCCTTCTCATAAGCCGCCAAAATCTTACACAGACTCGTCTTTCCAAATCCGCTTGGTGCCATCAGACCAACTCGCTCCGTGCTTTCCAACTCCAGACAAAAATGATTCAAAAGCTCTCTGTCGCCGTTTTGGTAACGAAACATCAGATTTTTTGCTTCCAGCTTCATCCCTCTCTTCCCGCCTCCTCCTATTCGTCTATTCGGCTAGCAGGCAGCGCACCCGCCCGCCCCGCAATGTTCTCGTTTCTATTTTCTGCTGACTGCAACTCTCCTGACAGTACTCGCAACGTGCAGCATAGGGGCAAGCACTTTCTGCTGCTCTCCCGTAGGGCTGATTTCCAGCTGTCACCTGAAAGCCATTTCGAGGCATGGCTCGAAACAGAGCCTTGCTATACGGATGCCGCAAATGACTCTCCTCTCGAAAATCAGAGGCTTTCGCTTCTTCCAACTCCATCCCCGCATATAAGACTACGATTCTATCCGCTGCCGTCAGAGCCAACTCCAAGTCATGGGTAATCAAAAGCACCGCTGCTCCCTCATCGGCAAGCTCCCGAAAATGTCCCATCACCCTCTTTGCTGCTCTCATATGCAGCCCTGGAGTCGGTTCATCTGCAATGACTAACTTAGGCTTTTCCATTACGGCAGAAGAAATCAAAATCCTGCGTATCATGCCACCAGAAAGCTCAAAAGGATAGCGGTTTTCGGTCTCCGCTGCCAAGCCATAGCGGGCCAAAATTTCCAAACTTCTCTTTTTGCTCTCCTCGTCCCTCTTTCCCTTGCGAATCTGCTCCCCCACCTGCATCAGTGGGTCCAGATAGGAGACACTCTGCGGAACCAACACCAGCTCGTTTCCTCTTAGCTTTCGCAGCTTCTTCTCCGTCAGCCGCTCTCCCTGATACAAAATCTCCCCTTCCTCATGGGCATTGTAGGGCAGTATTCCCATCACCGCATGAGCCAGAAGGCTTTTTCCAGAACCGCTCGAACCCACAACCGCCACTACCTCACCTGCATGGAGGGAAAGACTCAAATCTCGAACCGCATAGACCGTTCGCTGTCTCCACAGCGATTCGTACTGCGTAAAGCAGACCGATAGGTGGCGAATCTCCAAAAGAGGGCTCCCTTCCTTTTTTTCTTCCATTTCTTGCTCCATCTTCTCTTCCTGCGTCCTTTCTCCTCTTTATTGATGCACCCGTCCGGAAGAAAATAGGGCTTCCACGCCATTTCCAATTCCGTAAAACAACAGCACAGTGAGCACCAAGAGTGCCCCTGGAAACACCGCCAACCACCAGCGTCCCATCGCCAAATATTGCATACTTTCCGACAAAATCACACCTATGGCTGGCTGCTTGTCCGAAAGCCCAAAGCCTAAAAAAGTGATGCTTGCCTCATGCAGGATGGCATGGGGAAAGAGCAGCACCGCTCCTATCATAAGCTGGGGCAAAAGCTGCAAAGCCATGTGCTTTCTTGCCAGATAGAACGGGCCTTTCCCCAGCTTTCTAGCGATACGGACATAAGGACTCTCCTTTATCTGCAAAGCCTCGGCTCGCAGCACCCTCGCTAAAGAAGTCCAGTGAGTCAAGGCGATTCCGACTATCACGCCCCGTAGTCCTCTTCCCATCGCCACCGAAATCAGTAACAACAGCAGGATGTGGGGAATGCCCATCACCAAGTCAATGGCACAGCCTATCACAGCATCCGCCACTCTTCCGAGAACCGCTGCCGCTACTCCCAACACAAAGGCAAGCAAGGAACTGATGGCAGCCGTCAATAGCCCCAAACGAATGCTTAAAGAAAGAGCCGCAAGAGTGCGATACAGCATATTTCTTCCCATCCAGTCCGTCCCAAAAGGGTAGCTTAGACTTGGCGGAAGATTTTTTCTCGAAAAATCCGTCTCCTGAGCCGCCTGTGTGAGAGCAGTTCCCACGCCAATCAACAGCAGGAGCAAGAATAGGGCAAAGCCTAAGCAACACAGCAGGGTCTTTCTCCGATTCCAACGAAGCTTTGTTCTCATGTTGTTTTCTCTCACTTTCTTTTTTGAAGTCCTGTCTCTTGCTTTCTATCCCAGAATCCCTCTGCTACTACTTGCCTTTTCTTTCTGCCCTGTCTCATTCTTGGGTCAATCTTAAGATACAGAAGGTCTGCGGCCAAATTCCCGAAAAAGACCATCCCTGCACTGACCACTGTGATGCCCAACAGCAATGGCAAGTCACTTCCCAATCCTGCCGTCACGGCTGCCGCTCCCAATCCCGTATAAGAAAATACCTGTTCCACCAGCACAGAACCTCCAAAAAGCTCACTGATGGAGGCAAATTGCAGCGTCAAAGCCGGAAGAAGAAGGTTTCTTAGGGCATGGGCAAACAAAATCCGCCTCTTAGACTCCCCTCTGGCTCTCGCAAACAAAATAAAATCGCTCTCCATCACCTCAATGACCTTTTCTCTCGTATGCAATATGATGTTGGAACTTCCACTCAGAGCGAGTGTCAAGGCCGGAAGAACGGCGTGGTGTATCCGCTCCCACAGAGTGACTTCCTCCGCATTCGTACCGATGGGTACGCTCAAACCAATCGGAAACCAAGAAAGCTTCACAGCAAAGAGCAAAAGAAAGAGCAGAGCCAGCCAAAAGGCCGGTGTGCTTGCCATCAAAATCGCATAGGCCGAGACGATGCGATCCATCCATCTTCCTCTGCGAATCCCCGCTGCTATGCCAAGCGTCAGTCCCAACACGCCAGAGAGCAGCCACGCTGCCGCCATCAGAGCCAGTGAATTGCCCGCTCTCTCCCAGAGAATCTGGCTGACCGGCCTGCGATACAGAAGAGAAATCCCCATATCGCCTCGCAGAAAATCCGCTGCCCACGCAGCAAAACGTTCCAAGGGCGGTACATCCACACCCCAATACCATTTTAATTTTTCTATTTGTTCCGGACTCATGCTCCCCAAAGCTGCCTGTCCCACATTTACCGTCAAGGGATCTACCGGAGACAGAGAGAGTAGCATGAAGGCAGTGAAACTGACCAAAAAGAGCAAGAATAGCATCCGCATACACTTTTTAAAAATTAGCACAGTCTGCCTCCTAATCCTCCCAGCTCCATTGGTCTACGTTGTTGACGATGGACCAGCCATGTCCATGTGGGTGTAACTTCTGTTCTGCCAGATGCAGTCCATCCTTCACCCAATACAGATGGTCTATGTTCACCAACCAAATCCAAGGCAGGTCTCCCTGCTGGGTGATGCCACTCTCCCCATCCCACTGAGCTTTTTTCCACAACTCATAGGAGGCCTCCAAACTGCTGCTTGCCAGAGCCTCATCCATGTAGTTGTCCACCGTTTCGCTTCGGTAGGGAGAGTAAAGTGCATATTCTTGATTGGGAGCCGTGTGATAAATATTATACAGCTCCATCGGGCTATGTGCCCCCCAGCCCCACATCAAAGGTTCCCTCTGTGCCCTATCGTAGGCGGTGTCCCAACCCACTCCTTCGGTTGTCACCTCAATGCCCACCTCACGGAGCTGATTCTTGGTATCCTCTGCCAAAGCCTGCCGCACCGAATCGTTGAGGGAATACAGCAGCGTGAAAGCCGCTCGCCGGCCCTCCTTCTGGCGAATTCCGTCATCCCCCAACTGCCAACCTGCCTCCTCCAAAAGGGCAGCTGCCTCATTTGGATGGTACTCGGTCTTGGCTGCCTCGTTGTACCACGGCATCTTATCACACACACTGTAAGCAGGACTGCCATAACCATTTAAGACATTTTGAATCATTTCCTCCCGATTGATGGCCAGATTAATGGCACGACGCACCTGCACATCTGCTGTGAAATCGTTTCCTATTTGGCTACCATCCGCCAGCTCCTGAGCCGGTACGGCTGGAAGATTAAAGCCCCGGTTATCCACCGTCTCAAAGGCTTGCAAAGAAAAGCCATTCACACTCTGGTCCGCATAGGAGGCCGCCGTATAACTGACATCCACCTGCCCCGATTTTGCCGCAGCAAATGCCGCATCTTCTTCCATAAATAGTACCGTCACCCGCTTCATCTTGGGTGCCTCCCCATAATAATCCGGATTGGCCTCCAAAATCACCTGCTGCCCCTTATCCCACTGCTTGAGTACGTAGCGGCCGGAACCAATGGGGTGAGAACCATAATCCGCATCGTAGGCGTGCTCCGGCACTATGCCTACCACTGCCATCGTGTACGGCCAAATGGAATAGGGACGCTTCATCACAAACTCCACCGTATCCTCATCCACCGCTCTCGCCTCCTGCAGCATAGTGAAATCGTTCACAGAACTGCTGTCCCGAAGCAGATTGTAGGTGAAGGCGACATCGGTTGCTGTCAGAGTCTCCCCATCCGTGAAATGCACATCGTTTCTTAAGTCCACCGTCCAAAGCAAGCCGTCCTCACTCACCTGCATGTCCGTTGCTAGGTCATAAGCTATGGTCAAATCCGTGTTTGTCACCGTCAACGTGCTTTGAATCAAAGGCTCATGCACATGCTCTCCAGCTCCCCAGCCATAGACAGAGTCAAAACCAACTTCCGGCTCCGAGGTCGTTCCCATGACCACCACCACATCTTCCCTCACACGGCCGCCGCCTTCTCCCTCTCCCACCGAACTTTCCGTACTGGAAGGTGCTGCCTGACAGCCCACAAGTCCCAACAGCAACATTCCTCCAGCCATAAGCAAAGCTCGGCTTCTCGCTTTCCCTCTTGCCCTTCTTCCTTCTTCTTTTCTTCTCATCTGTCGCTCCTTTTCGCCTTGTTCTGTTTTGCGTTTTCTTCTATTTTCCACTGTTTCTAGGTTTCTTTTTCTTCTGCTTTTGACCTTTTGGGGCTTTGCCCCTCTGCCAATCGGTTAATCTGTGTCGCTACATAACCAGCTCCATAGCCATTGTCAATGTTGACCACAGCTATGCCATTGGCACAGGAATTTATCATGGTCAAAAGAGCCGACAGACCATGCAGATTGGCTCCATAGCCGACAGAGGTGGGAACGGCAATGACCGGCTTATCCACCAGACCACCTATGACACTGGCCAATGCCCCCTCCATTCCCGCCACTGCTACGACGCAATTTGCACTCTGAACGCTCTCCATTCGAGCCAAAAGGCGGTGCAGACCGCTGACCCCCACATCGTAAATTCTCTCCACGGCACTGCCAAAATACTCCGCTGTCTGTGCTGCCTCCTCCGCTACCGGAATGTCCGCCGTGCCTGCCGTGCAGACGGCAATCTTTCCGATGTGCTTCTTACCTTCCTTCTCGATTTTTATGATGCGAGAGATGGGGTCATACTGTGCCTGCGGGCATACAGACAGCACTTTTTCGTACTGTTCTTTGGAAGCTCTAGTCCCTAATACTTCTCCTTCCTCCCGATATAGATGCTCAAAAATATGCAGCAGATGCTCATCCGTCTTTCCGCTGCAAAAAACCACCTCGGCAAAGCCAGAACGCAGCTTTCTGTGGGAATCCAGCTTCGCATATCCCAACTCCTCAAAGGGTTCTCTGCGAAAATATTGCTCCGCTTCCTCCACTGTCATCTCCCCTGCCTTCACCTTTAAAAGGACCTCTTTTGCATCCATCTTTCCGCCTTCCTTTCTCCTTGTCCTCTTTTCGTAGAAATGAGACAAAAGACGGTCCTCTTCCTGTGCAAACAGGAATGAAAACCGCCTTTGGGCTATTTTCTTCTTTTATTCTCTATTTTACAGACTCTCCCTATGGCTGTCAAGCCTTATCCAAAGCACCAGCCTCCGCATCCTCCTGTGGGAGCAGATTGTTCATGCTCTTTAGACTAATAGCTAAGGTAGACGTGTTATGCAGCAGGGCCGAGGTAGTCGGTTGTAAGATGCCCAAAACTCCCAGTGCAATCAGCCCCGCATTGAAGCCTACAATATTGCGATAATTTCTGTGAATGCGTCCCATCAAAGCATTGCTCAATTTCTTCAATGTCACCAAACCATACAGATCGTCGGAACCTATGGTGACATCGGCTATCTCTCTGGCAAGCTCCGCACCGTCGCTGATGGCAATGCCCACATCCGCCGCTGACAAGGCTGGAGAATCGTTGATGCCGTCCCCTATCATAATGACCTTTCTTCCAGCAGCCTTTTCCTGCTCCACAAAACGAGCCTTATCCTCTGGAAGCACCTCCGAGTAATACTCATCCACACCGGCCCGAAGAGCGATGGCATGAGCGGTTCTCTCGCTGTCTCCAGTCATCATAACGACCTTCTCAATGCCCTCCTGCTTGAGAGCCTGAATCACCTCAGCGGCTTCCTTTCGCAGCGGGTCCTGAATGCAGATGACCGCAGCCAGCTCCTGCTCAATGGCCAGATACAGATGAGAGTATTCCATAGGCAGCTCATCGAATTTCTCCTGAAAGCCCTCTCGTATGCTGCATTTCTCATCCTCAAATACAAAATGATAGCTTCCTATCACTGCACGTTTTCCATTTACTGTCGTGGAGATGCCATGTGCCACAATATATTCTACCTTAGAGTGCATTTCTTCGTGAACCAGATGCTTCTTCTTCGCCGCATCCACCACCGCTTTCGCCATAGAATGAGGGAAATGTTCCTCCAGACAGGCTGCAATCCGAAGCAGCTCATCCGCACTCATCTCCTCATTGAACGGAACCACATCCACCACCACTGGCTCGGCCTTGGTGAGTGTTCCTGTCTTATCAAACACAATGGTCTTGGCCTCCGCCACCGCCTCCAGATACTTTCCGCCCTTCACCGTCATCTTATAACTGCTGGCTTCACGAATCGCAGAAAGCACAGAAATTGGCATCGCAAGCTTTAAGGCACAGGAGAAATCTACCATCAGCACAGACATGGCCTTTGTGATATTCCGAGTCAACAGATAGGTGAGAGCCGTTCCCGCTAAGGTATAAGGCACCAACTTGTCTGCCAGATGTTCCGCCTTTCCCTCCAGAGAGGATTTTAGCTTCTCGGACTCCTCAATCATCGTGACAATTTTCTCAAATTTGCTGGAACCATTGGTTTCCTTCACACTGAGCGTGATTTCTCCCTCTTCCACCACCGTTCCCGCATAGACACTGGCTCCGACATTCTTCACCACCGGAAGAGACTCACCGGTCAGGGAGGCCTGATTTACCATGGCCTCTCCCTCGGTCACGCAGCCGTCAAAAGGAATCACATTTCCGACATGGACTCTCACCAAATCGGACTCTTGAATAGAAGAAACTGGAACCAAAATTTCCTGTTCTCCGTTCCACAACCACACCTTGCTGACGTTTAGGGACATGCTTCTGGCCAAATCTCCCACCGACTTCTTGTGCGTCCATTCCTCCAAAATCTCTCCAACCCCCAGCAGGAACATGATGGAACCCGCCGTGTCCATATCGCTTCTCAACAGAGAGGCCGTGATAGCGGTCGCATCCAGCACCGGAACCTCAATCTTTCCTCTCCGCAGCGTCTCCAAGCCCCTCCAAATGTACTTCACTGCGTGCACCAAAGTCAAACCGGCACGAACCGGATAAGGAAGAAACAGCTTGTTTCCGGCACGCAGCACCACCTTTGTCACCAACTTATCCCAGTACTCCTGATTCAGCTCTCTCCCCGAATTCTGCAAAACGTTGTCCGGAACTTTCACCTTCTCGTAGCGAAATACCCGCAGAGCATGTAGAATCTCCTCTCGGCTGCCCTGATAACAGATGGTAGCATTCTGTAGCCTCTCCTGAACCTTCACCGCTGTGACCATCGGAAGCTCACTTAAATAATACTGTAATATATCTGCCTGCTCACAGCTCATTCGGTTTTGCAGCATATGGACACGCAGTCTGCCTTCTATCTCATGTTTAATCTTAAATCTCATAGCTTGTCCTTTCACTTATATGAGGCTTCTCCTTGTGGCGAAGCCTGTCCGTTTACTGTGATACAACAAAAACACCTGTAAACTTCACAGGTGTTTTCTTACTGCTCCTATTTCTCTGCCTCCTCGGTCTCGTCGGAAGTCTCGTCTAACTCCTCTTCCTCAACTGCCTCTGCCTCGAATGCTCTTTTCTCATTTATCTGCTGTGCTTCCGCATAAATATCTTCTGCATTCTCCTGAATGTTTGCTGCTGTCTTCAGTATACATTCCTTTGCACGAAGCACCGCTGCGGTACAACTTGTATATACTTTCTTTGCATCGTCACTTGCCAGAATCTTAATGCCTGCTGTGCCGAACAGCACTCCGGCAGCAAAAATTCCTGTTTTCTTTGCATCTACATTTTTCAAACAATTCCACATAATCAGACACCTCCTATTTGTGTTTGTAACCTGTATAAACTGTCATAAAAAGACAAAATATCATTGCCCATGCCCAAAACCTATGATTTTTCATACAATCCCTCCCAGTTTTTCCCTGACAGGCATTGCCCCATCAGTCGAATGCTTGTTTTGTCCATATGGTTTATGGCATATTGTATATCGGGTTATCTGATTTTTCCAGTACTTTTTTATAATTGATAAATTTTATCATTTAATTTTATTTGGAGTCTATTTCGCCTGAGCAGCTGCCCGAAGCTCCATCGGACACTCCTGTGCATCCATGTGAAAACACTTTACGTCCTGATTTTGTGTGTACCCGCAGGCAATCAAGCCCTGCTTTAATACCTGCTTCCACTGTGCTGGACTCAACTCAATTGCTGTATCGTCCTCCAGCTCAATTCTGCAGTTCTTCTCACAGGGACTCTCCCCCGCACAGTTAATCTTATACATATTGTTGCGGGCAATCGCACCGATGTCTTCCAAGGTCTTAATCATGCGGTAGACTGTCGCTGTCCCTATATTTTTGTCCCTCTGTATCGCTTTGTAATAAATCTCTTTACAGCAGGAATATTCATTCTCTAAGATAATATCCAACAAAATCTGACGCTGCTTCGTGATCCGGCAGCCACGCTCTCTCAGTACCTTGAGAATCATATCCCTCTGCATCTTGCTGCGATGATAGGTTTCTGCTGAATTTCTCTCTGCTTCCTGCGTCATTTTCCATCTCTTCTTTCTTTTTTTGATTTCTACCTACTTTTACACTCTTATTGAAAATCATTCTCACTTTAGTTAGTATATACTAACTTTTGGGGACTGTCAATCCCGATTTTTGATTAAGTTTTATCATTAGCTAGGGAAAGCATAGGCTTTAAAAACAGAATTTTCAGAAATCTTGCTTTTTTCTCTCAACAATGTTACCATACTACTATATCATCTTTATTTGTGAGGAGGGATTTCATGGGGTACATCCAACACAAGTCGGAAGAATCCATCGAAGACTATTTGGAGACCATTCTTGTTTTAGGAAAGCGTCTCACGGAGGTTCGTTCCATTGACATTGCCAATGAGTTAAATTATTCCAAACCAAGCGTCAGTGTTGCTATGAAAAATTTGAAGAACCGAGGCTATATCACTATCACCCATGAGGGATACATTCACCTGACGGAAGAAGGACAAAAGCTGGCGGCTTCCACCTACGAAAGACATACCCTACTCAGAGATTGGCTCGTGAGTTTGGGAGTGGATCCTGAGATTGCCGCTGCCGATGCCTGCCGAGTGGAACATGATATCAGTTCTCAATCCTTTGAGGCCATCAAAAAGCATGTGCTACACCCAGAAGAATAAGACAGAGGGAACCCCTGCCCGAGGATACCCAACGGACAGGGGTTCTTGTTAACTTGAAACCTGCTGCAAAATCTTGCTGATTTCTTCCAGATTCTTTTTTCCAAACAACACTTCTTTGTCGTTGATGACCATGCAGGGGACGCTCATAATCTTGTATTTCTGCTTCCACTCCGGATAGTGCATCAAATCCAGCATCTCTGCTGTCACCTTATCGTTTAAGGCTGCGATTCTCTGTGTCCCCATCACAACCTCAGGACACATGGTACAGGAGAGAGAAACCATGACTTTGACATTGATGCTTTGAGAGATGTCCTCCACTCTCTTTGCAATCTCTGCATCCACCGCCTGACCGGAGCCTGCCATATTATAAAGAGCAATGACAAAGGAATTAAACTCATGTCCTCCCGGAACGCCGTGAAAAATCAGATTGCCACCGCTTCCGTCCTCTCGGAAAATGCGCAGAGCCGGAAAAATCTCCCCCTCTGCCTCCCTTTGCTTCTTCTCTTCCTCCGTCAGCTGTCGGGTCTCGCAAATCAACTTATCAGAAAGTCCAGAAAGTTCTCCCAGAAAGCCTTTCATCTCTCCAGCAAGAGCTGTCCCATCTAACTCAGCCTCAATTTTTACCTTTCTCTCAAACTTCGGGAACAGTCCGGCAAGCTGTTTTTTGATGTCCTCGGACAAAAATCCATGTGTTTCCTGCTCTTTTTCTGGCTTTGTCCCCTCTTCCTTCTTGGAATGGCTTCGCTTCTCTCCTTCTTTTTGGATGAGTTCCGGCAGCTGCAATTTGCTATGCATCTCAGACACATACTTTTCCAGAGACGTAGCCGCTATCGCTCCGTCTGAGACAGCTGTCACCACCTGACGAAGGTTCTTGATACAAACGTCGCCAGCTCCATACACGCCATCCAAATTGGTTTTTTGATTTGCATCGGTAATCAGATAGCCCTGTGGATTGCAAGCTACTTTTCCATCCATCCATGCAGTGTTCGGCACATAACCAGCAAAGACGAAGATGCCAAAACAGCCGTCTTCCTCGGCGGCATCTACCCGCCACTCCTCGCCGGTCCGATTGTTTCGAAATCTCGCATAGGAGACCATGCTGTCTCCGCCCGCCTCCAAAATCTCGGTCTGAAATTTTACTTCTATCTTTGGCTCCTGCCATACCTTTTCTGCCACGCTGGCCGCACAGGTGAAGGCTTCCTCCCGAACAATCATCGTCACCTTTCTGGCATACTTAGTCAAAAAGATGCCTTCTTCCACCGCCGCAAAGCCACCTCCAATGACAAAAACCTCCAAACCGGTAAAGAATTCACCGTCACAGGTAGCACAGTACGCAACTCCTCTGCCCTGAAACTCCTTCTCTCCCTGAAAGCCTAACTTTCTTGGATTGGCACCGGTTGCCAAAACCACGCCCAGAGCTTTCTGCTCTCCGACTGTGGTATACAGCGTTTTGACCTCCCCTTCCAAATCCATATTCAGGACTTCTGCTACGGCAAACTCGGCTCCAAAAGCCTCTGCCTGCCGCTTCATGGTCTGGGTCAGCTCCTTTCCGCTGCTGCACTCCACGCCAGGATAGTTCACCACCTCGGAGGTGATGGTGATCTGCCCTCCAAAGTGTTCTTTCTCCAGCACCAGCACCCGATACTTCGCTCTCGCCGCATAAATCGCTGCGGACAAACCAGCAGGACCGCCGCCAATCACAATCACATCGTATAAATTTTTTGTAACTTCCATGCGACTCCTCTCTGGCACCGCCTTACAGCAGACCTACCAAATCTAAGCTCGGCTTTAAGGTCTCTGCCCCTGGCTGCCACTTTGCAGGGCAAACTTGGTCTCCGTGCTCTGCCACAAACTGAGAAGCCTGAACCCGACGGAACAGCTCGTCCGCATTTCTTCCCACATTTCCGGCAATCACTTCGTAAGCCACAATCTTTCCTTCCGGATTCACAATAAAGCTGCCTCTTTCTGCCATGCCATCCGCCTCAATCATCACATCAAAATCTCTTGCCAGCTTTCCTGTCGGGTCTGCAAGCATAGGATATTCAATCTTTTGAATGGTCTTGGAGGCATCGTGCCATGCTTTGTGTACAAAGTGGCTGTCACAGGAGACACTATAAATCTCACAGCCCAATTCCTGGAACTCTTTGTACTTGTTTGCCAAATCCTCCAACTCCGTTGGGCACACAAAGGTAAAGTCTGCCGGATAGAAGAAAAATACGCTCCACTTTCCAAGCACATCCGCCTTCTTGACCTCTTTGAATTCTCCCTTCACAAAAGCCTGTACTGTAAAATCACTGATTTCTTTTCCGATTAATGACATTGTGATATCCTCCTTTTTCTATTTGATTTACAGGTTCTGCCTTTGGCAGCTCCTGTTGGTTAGCTTTGTCTAACCTTCTTTTTAGAGTAGCATAGCCCAAAGAAAAAGTAAATCCCAAAAACAGAAAACTTTTCTCATTAGCAGTATGCTCCATTTGCCTAGGCTTATTCCAAGCAAATCCTTCTAGTACATCCGACAATCCTATCCATTTGACAAAAAGAGCCTTGGTTCTCTTCTATGAAAACCAAAGCCCTTTCTTTTGGCAATGTATCAAACGAGTCAAACGTCTTTTGACTCCTACTTCTTATTATCGATTAAAAGCCTTCATTCCTGGGAAAACAGCTGCATTACCCAGCTCTTCCTCGATTCTTAAAAGCTGATTGTACTTTGCAACACGCTCGCTACGGCTTGGTGCACCGGTCTTAATCTGGCAGGTGTTTAAAGCCACTGCCAAATCTGCGATGGTGGTATCCTCAGTCTCACCGGAACGGTGGGAGGAAATAGCTGTATAACCTGCCTTATGAGCCATCTTGATGGCCTCCAGAGTCTCGGATACAGAACCAATCTGGTTCAGCTTAATCAGAATGGAATTTCCACAGCCCAGCTCAATTCCCTTGGAAAGACGCTCGGTGTTGGTTACAAAGAGGTCATCTCCTACCAACTGCACCTTATCGCCCAGTTCCTTGGTCATCATCTGCCAACCTTCCCAGTCTTCCTCATCCAAACCATCCTCGATGGAGTAGATGGGGTACTTCTCACAAAGCTCCTTCCAGTGAGCCACCAGCTCCTTGGAAGTGAATTTCTTTCCACTCTTGGGAAGCACGTACTCGCCTTTTACACCGCTCTTCCACTCACTGGAAGCAGCATCCATAGCCAGAACAAAGTCTTTTCCTGGCTCGTATCCAGCACGCTTTACAGCCTCCAAAATGCACTCGATGGCTTCCTCATCGCTCCCCAAATCCGGTGCAAAACCACCCTCATCTCCAACGGAAGTTGCCAACTTTCTCTCCTTCAACAGAGCTGCCAAAGCATGGAACACCTCTGTACACCAGCGAAGTCCCTCCGCAAAGCTTGTTGCACCTGCCGGCATAATCATAAACTCCTGCACATCCACGGTATTGGCTGCATGAGCACCACCGTTTAAGATATTCATCATTGGAAGGGGCAGACGATTTGCATTCACACCGCCAAGGAAACGGTACAGCGGAATCTCCAGACTCTCTGCTGCTGCTCTCGCACAGGCAATGGAAACAGCCAAAATGGCATTTGCACCCAGCTTGGACTTGTCCTTGGTTCCGTCAGCCTCGATCATAGCCTTATCCACCGCATAAGTGTCGGATGGATTCATGCCCTTTAAAACGTCACAGATTACGGTATTTATATTCTCAACGGCCTTTAAAACGCCCTTGCCTCCAAAACGGCTTTTATCTTGATCTCTCAACTCCAGAGCCTCAAACTCTCCTGTGGATGCTCCACTTGGTGCAGCTCCTCTTGCCACCGTTCCGTCTGTCAGATATACCTCTGCCTCTACTGTCGGATTGCCTCTGGAATCGATAATCTCTCTTCCGATTACTTTCTCAATTTCTAAATGCTTCATGCCAAATTCCTTTCCCATGCAGCCTTTTTCAAGGGTCTGCCACAACGTCTTGCAGCAGCCCTGAAAAAAACTGTCACGATTTGTCTTATTTGAAGAAGTTTTTTTGAATCATAAGTTAGCAATATCTAACCATGTATAATGTAACACATTCCCCTCCAAATGTAAATTATCCTTACTGAGAAGTTTTTCCATTTCCGTCCTTATTTTTTGCCGTCATTCCAACAGCCCCAACAGATTTGCCTCCCAGCGTTCCACCTTCCCCTCCTCATCAAACCAGTATTCCCGCAACAGAGGAAGCAGCTCACCCTCCACCAGTTCTCTCATCCATTCCTTGGTACAACTCTTTGCCTCCACCGAGCAAAAATAGCTGTGACCAATGCCAAAGCCTCGCCCCAGAGAGCCATCCGCCTCTATCTCTTCGTTCAGCTCCTGTATCCTCTTTATCAATGCATCAAACAGCGGATTTTGCAGACTCTTCTGATAGCGGCGAAAGCCCTCCGTCTCAAAGGCGGGTCTCATCTCAAAAAAAGCGAAACGACGGCGCAGGGCATAGTCCAGAGTCGCAAGACTTCTGTCCGTTGTGTTCATCATCCCTATCAAATAGACATTCTCAGGGATGCAAAATTTCTCTCCATTGTAGGCAAGCGTCACCGCCTGTCCCCGATATTCCGCTTCCAATAGCATCAGCACTTCTCCAAAAATTTTGCTGATGTTTCCTCGATTGATTTCGTCTATGAGAAAAAAGTAAGTCTGCTTGGGATGCCGCAGAGCCTTCTGACAGAAACGATAAAAAATTCCTTTTTGCAGTTGAAACCCCTCCGCACTTGGCCGATACCCCATCATAAAATCCTCATAGGAATAATTTTGATGGAACTGGATAAACTCCAGCCGACTCTCATCCTTCTCCCCCATCAAGGCATAGGCGAGGCGTTTGGCCGCAAAGGTTTTTCCGACTCCCGGTGCTCCCTGCAAGATAAGACTGCGTTTTCTCTGTAACAGTGCCACCAGTCGCAGATACTGTGCTTCTGACAGATATACTTCCTCCAAAAACTTCTCCTTGGAATATGGCTCCACGCTCTGGCGAAGCTTCGGGACACTGAAAACGTCCTCCATCAGCCACCATTCCTCCGGCGGTGCTCCATTTTCTTGGTACCTACCCACACCGGCTTTCTCCAGCCGAAGCAGAGCCGCCTTCTTGTCCAAACCTCCTGCATAGCCCGTGAGACTGCCCTTGGCTCCCACCACTCGATGACAGGGAATCAAAATGGAGATGGGATTGCGTCCCACCGCTCCTCCCACCGCCTGTGAAGACATGAGCTGCCCGCCTCTGTCTGCCGCTATCTGCTTTGCAATCTCTCCGTAAGTCATGGTCTTTCGATAAGGAATCTTTCTTAAAATCCTCCAGACTTCTTCCTGAAAAACCGTTCCCTGTGTTCGCAGCAACGGCATAAAATCCGGTTCCTGCCCCTCAAAATACAGGTTCAGCCAGCTTCTGGTCTGTGCAAAGACCGGCAGCTCCTCCCTCTCCTCACAGACATAGCCTGCCATTCCGCTCTCAAAATGCTTTTGCCCCTCAATCCAAAGACCGGTTATGGCTTCGCCATCGCTTGCCAAGGTAATCTCCCCCAGCGGAGACTCATAATGACCAATATATACCACGTTTCTATGTCCTGCGTTCATAAACTCCCCTTCTTTGTCTTTTTCTTTAGCTTTCTACCCCGTACACCGTATAACCGGCATCCATCACCGCATCCTTCATCACCTGTTCCTCCACAGGCTGCTTCATCCGCACCAGAGCGGTTTCGCTGCTCAAATCCACCGTCGCCCATACCCCATCCAAACGATTAAGGGCATTCTCCACCCTTGTGACGCAGTTGCCACAGGTCATACCATCAATTTTTAATTTCACACTGTAAGGATAATGACTTTTATCCTTATCTGCCACCTTAATCTTCTTATCTGCGGCATCTCTCTCTCCGCAGCAACCGCCGCCCACCCGCAGTTTCTTCACATAAGAATAGCCACCATAAGCACCTGCTAAGACCAACAATGCCACAATCAAAACCGTTCCCATTTTTCTTTTCCTCCTATCTCTTTTCTGTTTTCTATGGATTTCTTTTCTGCCTTTTTTCTCTTTTTCTACTCTCTCCCTACAGGAGTTATCTTAGTTCTTTGTTTCCTCCTTGTCAATATTCCTCGTGTATACCCCTAGTTTCTTTCCCGCTCTCATTCCGCCTCCCTTCCCCTAACTCGGACTCCTTCATACAAACCTTCCAAATCTGCCTGAGCAATGACCGTTTCTCCTTCCTCCAGTCCACTTTGCAGTACCGCACGGGTTGCTGTTTGGTAGGCGAGTTCCACCGGAATTTTCACCGCTCTGTTATCCCGAATGCCATACACAAAGTCCTCTTCCCCGCTCTCAAAAACGGCTGCAAGGGGCACACTGATGCCATCCTCGTTTTCATACAAGAGGAATTTTAGATCCACGCCATAGCCATCTCTTTCCGCAAGGGCTCCTGCCTCCTCCACCGTAGCTTCCACATGCACTCGATATTCTTCCAAGCCCAGAGAGGACGTTCCCTTTTTGGCATACTCATCCTTTTGGCTCACCACAGCGGCATAGCTCTCGTCTCCTCCCCGAAGCTTCAAAATCAGTTGTACTTTTGTTCCTTCTTTTATGTAAGGAGCCACCTGCGTCAACAATTCGGCTTCGGCTTTCAGGCTTTCTTCCTGCCGCAGCAGCACCACCGTTTCCCCCAGCAACACCGCTGAGCGTTCCTGTGCCGGAATCTCCGTGACAATGCCTCTCCGTTCTGCCTTTATCTCACATTTTTCTATCTTACTCTCCAGCTGTTCGATTCTCGTTCTTTGTGCCTCGGCCTGTGCAGACAGCTGAGACAACTCACTCTCATAAAAGCGACGATTCAGGCTGCTCTCCTCTATTCCCTGTTCTTTCAGCTCCTGTAAACGGCGGCTACTCTCCTCATAGCGATTTTTTGCCTGCTCCCATGCCAGCTTTGCCGCTTGGTACTCTGCCTCCCCAGCCTCAAAATCCACTTTTGCGATGTCCCCCGCCGCCAAAAGAGTCTGGTTGCCCTCATGGACTGTCTTTGCGGAGCGGTACTGTGCCTCGCTGCGCTCCAACTCCTGACGAATTGCCTGCAGGTATTCCTGTGGGGAGGAACTCATCACCTGTTGAATGCGTCCAGCCTCCATCTGTGCCTCATAACCTGCCAACGTATTCTGAGCAAGAGTCAACTCATAGGCATAATCGCTGTCATCCAAGCGTAAGAGCAGCTGTCCTTCCTCCACCCTCTCATTCTTTTGTACGCAGATTTCCCTCACAGCCCCCTGCACCTCAGCAAGAATGGCATAATCCCTTCCCAGAGAAAGTACCCCTTCCTCTGTGTACCAGTCCTCAATCGCCCCTCTCTCTGCTTTGGCAAGCTCCACCTCCAATTTTTCCTCTCCCAGTCCGCCTGCCAGTGCAAGTGCCGCTCCCGCCAAAAGTACAAGCATAAAGCCTCCCAACAACAGTTTCTTTTTCTTCTCCATACACTTATTCCCTCTCTTTCAAGATATCCGTCAGCTCCATGCTGCGAATGAAACGGCTCTCAGCCAGATAGGCAAGCAGCGTGATTCCCAGACAAATCCCGAAGGCCAACACATAGCCTCCTGCATGAACCTGCAAATCCATGGTATAACTATCCGAGATTATCGTTTTCTCTATCAGATATTTGATTCCACGGCTCGCTGGAAGCCCCGCTAGAATTCCCAGACCAAAATATAACAGTTGCTCGAACAGCAGTAAGCTTGCGATTTCTTTTTCCGACTCTCCCAGTATCATCAAGGTTCCAAATTCCGTCACTCTCTCCCGAATGTTAATCATGGAAATGTGATAAATTAAAATACCTCCTGCTGCCACGGACAGCCCTGCAAACATCGCAACCATCGCCAACATACTGGCCATCAAATCCTCATAACTGGTCACAATCTTTTTTGTGTCAACCAGCCAAGTCACACGACTGGTCTGTAGCAAGCGTTCCTTCACCACGGCTTTCTGTCCTTCCTTCACACGCAGCAGCACAGTATTGGCCGCTGCCTTAGCGGGAAACCACTGTTCCAGAGAGTCCAGATTGATGTAACAGCCATTTCCAATGCTCTCTGCAATCACCGCATGAACCGGAACGCTTACTTCTCCCAAAGTGAAGCCCTCACAGGAGAGTTCCACCACATCCCCCTCCTTCACATGGAGCTTTTCGGCGATTCGGGTGTTCAGTATGATGCCGCTCTTTGGCAGCTTATAATATCTCTGATACAAATCTTTTACCTTCCACAGGTCAGAATCCGGATGCAGTGCGTACAGCATCACAAATTCTGAGGCATTTTCCCTGCGCAATTTGGCTGTCTGCAGCAGCACAGCCTCCGCCTCCGTCACTCCTTCCAACTGCTCTGCCCCTTCCGCTGCACGCAGAGGGGAGAGATAGCGATCCAGAGAAAGCTGAAAATCATACTGCTGCACCTGCGTAAATTGGTCCAAAAACATTTGGTCTGCCACTCCCTGAAAGGATAGAAGCACCGAGGTCATCGCAAAGGGAAAGCCCACTGCCAGCACAATCAAAAAACCTCGGAAGGGATTTCTTGCTATGGAGCGGCAAGCCATTCTCTGCAAAAAGCCCAAGTATGTTAAGAACAGATTCGGCAGAGGCAGCATCCTCGCGGCCGTTGGAGTCTGGGGACGCATGGCTTCCGCCGGAGCGATGTGCAAAATGCCTCTCACTCCGAAAAAGACCGCAAGGCAGGCTGTCCCCACCGCCAAAAGAAAGCCCTGTATCCGGCTCGCTGCATACGAATGATAGAGCGTATCTGGCAGATTGAAAAAATCCACGTACATCCGAAACATGAGCTGTCCAAACGGCACGGCAAGCACACTGCCGATTCCAGCTCCCATCGTTCCCACCACCGCTCCTTCCAAGAGATAGGCCGCCATCAACTCCCCATCCCGCATTCCAAAGGCCTTCATGGTTCCAATCAGACTTTGCTCTCTGTCCACCCTCTTTTTTAGCACCACATACAACATGAACACCGAGATACTCATAAACAGGATGGGCAGAATGCTCCCCATCGCAATCAGCTCCTCCATCTCCCCATTTACCATATTTACGCTAGACTGCTTTTCCCTCTCGCTCAAAGAAAGCAGCCCATAAGGACTGAGAGCTTCTGTCAGGGCGGCACGCAGCTGTTCATAGCGGTATCCCTCGGAAAGGCGAAAACCCAACTCATTTAGGCTATCCTTCTTTCCCAACAACTCTTCCATCTTTTCCTTGGAGATAACGGCAATGTCATAGACCTCGCCATCCGGAATCATGGCTCCCCCCGGCGGAATCGAGTAAATATAGTCCGGTGCATAGCATTCTCCGGCAAAGGAAAAGTGGATGCGTTTGCCCTTCCATAAAAGAGTCAGCTCCTCGCCTTTCTCATATCCATAGATTCCGGCCATTCTTGCCCCCAAAAACAGCTCTTCCTCCACCGTTAGGGAGTCCGAAAGTTGGATTTGATTCAAGGTATCTTCCTTGTCATAGGAGAGCAAGTGCAGCGTCACAATCTCCTCCTGTCCCTCGGCAAGCATACGCACATCCACCGCCATCTTTCCGGACGCTTCCTCGATTCCTGGAATCTCCTGCAATCTCTCAAGCTCCGTGGAAGAAATCCCCGACACACTGGCAAATACATCTGCCAGCTCCCTCTCCTCATAGTAGACCTCAATCTGCCCGCTCAAATTTCTTAAAGTGTCCGCCATTGCCACATAGATAAAAATGCCAATCGCAATGATACACACCGCTCCCAGCAAAGAGCCCTTGCTGTGCAGAGCCAGCCGAAACACGTTTTTTCCAAATTGCTTCACCTACCACTCCACCTCCTCCGGTTTCTGCGGTGCTTGGTTTTTCTCTATTCGCTCCAAATTTCCATCCTTAAAATAAAACACTCGGTCGGCTATCTTTGCAATGTTCTGGTTGTGGGTAATCAACACAACGGTCTTTTGATACTGTCGATTAAAATCTGACAAAATCTTTAGCACCTGACTTCCCGTCTGGCTATCCAAAGCCCCTGTCGGTTCGTCGCACAAAAGCAAATCCGGATTCTTACAAAGTGCCCTCGCAATCGCTACCCTCTGCTGCTCTCCACCAGAAAGTTTGCTCGGGAAATGTTTGGCTCTCTCCAAAAGCCCTACCTGCTGCAAGAGCCTTTTCGGGTCGAGCGGCTGCTGGCTTAATTCCGCTGCCAACTCCACATTTTCCAGTGCCGTCAAGCCCGACATGAGATTGTAAAACTGAAACACAAAGCCCACATGCTGTCTGCGATAACGTGTGAGTTCTTTTTTGCTGCTCCAGTCCAATGCCTTTCCCTGATAGTACAGTTCTCCCTCGGAGGCAGTCTCAATTCCTCCTAAAATGTTCAGCATGGTGCTCTTTCCAGAACCACTCGGTCCCAATATCACCACCATTTCTCCAGCAAAAATCGTAAAAGATACCTTTTTTAGGGCGTGAACCGTCACCTCCCCTAAGCGATAATCCTTGCGGATTCCCTCCGCTCGCAGCAGTTCCTTCATACTCTTCTCCCTTTCCTGTTCGCTCTTCTTGTCACGCAGTTAGTTATCACTAATCCTCTTTTGATTTTATTATAGCATGTCCCACAGGAAACCGCCACACTCTCTTTCCCCAAACCAAAAAGAGAGACCATAGCCTCCCTCTCGGAAAACTATGCTCCCTCTTTTTTCTTTTCTATTTATGGCAAAATTAGTGACAGTGTCCGCCGCAGTGCTTACAGTCCCCTCCGCACTGAATGGATTTTCCATTCTTCACATCACGAACCATGCTGCGAATCACCAATCCAACAACTCCTGCTAATACTGCTAAGACCGCTAAAGTTCCCATAAAAGCACCTCCTGTTCTTATCACTTTTTTGATTGACTTTTCTGTTTTGCTTCTCTTATTTCAAACCAGCCATATTCTTTACGTTGATGTCTAAGGTCTTGCTCTCCTTGTACGGTCTCACCAACAGATAGATGAAGCCGATTACCAGAAGGATTGCCACTACTGTTCCAATGCCGAAAGCACCTCCAGTAATCAGAGTACCAATCTGGTATACACACAGGGATACCACATAAGCCAACAGACACTGATATCCAATTGCGAAGAGGAACCACTTTACGTTGTTCATCTCACGCTTGATTGCACCCATAGCTGCGAAGCAAGGTGCACACAGCAGGTTGAATACCAAGAAGGAGTAAGCAGCAACTGCAGTCATGCTTCCTGCCAACTGTCCCCAAATCTCAGCACCATCCTCTGCAACCTCAGTGAAGCCGAAGAGAATACCGAAGGTACCTACCACGTTCTCCTTTGCAATCAGACCGCTGACAGCTGCCACTGCCATCTTCCAGTCTCCCCATCCCAGAGGAGCAAAGATTGGAGCAACAACACCGCCGATGGCTGCCAAGATACTGTCATTTAACTGCTCTGCCTCAAGCATACCGAAGGAGCCGTCTACCCATCCGAAGCTCATCAAGAACCACAGAACAATGGTGGACAAAAGGATGATGGTACCAGCCTTCTTAATGAAGGACCAGCCTCTCTCCCACATGCTTCTCAGCACGTTGCCAACGGTAGGCATATGGTAAGCCGGAAGCTCCATAACGAAAGGAGCCGGATCGCCAGCAAACATCTTGGTCTTCTTCAGAATAATACCGGAACAAATGATGGCTGCGATTCCTACAAAGTAAGCACTTGGAGCAACCCAAGAAGCTCCGTCAAACAAAGCACCTGCAATCAGAGCGATGATAGGCAGCTTTGCACCACAAGGAATAAAAGTGGTTGTGATGATGGTCATCTTACGGTCTCTGTCGTTCTCGATGGTTCTGGAAGCCATAACACCTGGAACGCCACAACC
>JAUNGR010000159.1 GCA_030524485.1 bacterium
GTATCTTGTACACCCTCCTCGTTTTTTTGAGGGGATAAAATCAATCAGCCCTAACTGCTTTAATTCCGAGCGTGCATTCATGAAAGCTTTCTCGCTTATCCCCATCACGCCGCTGATGCTTATGTTTGTCCTAGAGAACCAGTCCGACCAACTAGATTTGTTGTTTATTGCCAATAGAGTGTAATAAAGCAACTGTCCGTTATTGGAAACCCGGCTACACTGGATTCGTTCATAAAATTCATTCAGCAATTCAATGTAATTCACTCTTACCACCACCTTTACAGCTTTTTGATGCTGATTCGGTTTTCTACCCTCTCATGCACCGTATATGCTTTTTTATGAATCTGTGTTCGGGTGATAAGATACTCTCCCGTGAGAATTTTCTCTCGTTCTCCCACTTTTTGTTTGATTTCCTGATCTATCTTGCTGTATTCATCCACAGCAGTCTTAAGTTTATACTTCTTTCGAATCAAGTCATCTAATTCGCCATCTAACTCTAAATCTGTTGGAATCCGCTTGCATTGACCGCAAACATGTGCAAGCGAGCATCCCTCACAGAGTGCGGCATCTTCTACCGCATCTGGAACCGTCTTGCTTTCTAAGCATTGATAGATATACTCTGCTTTCTTTAGCAGCTCATCAGCAAGATCCCAGTCGAAATCCATGCGGATCATTTTCGTCTGCCCAGTCAGCTTGTTGGTCAGTGCAAAAAATCCATACAGCTTGTTAAAGTGATACATATAGATTTGCAACTGTGCTGGATACTGCCGTATGTAATACTTCTTCGAACGGAAGAAATCCTCTATTGTATTCAATCTATCAAACTCAAAAGGTGAGATTCCTTTTACTTCCACGGGAATCAGCTCTCCGTTCTCGTCCCGAATACGTAAATCTTCACGCCCTGTAACATATGGCTGTTTAATCTGAAAAGAATACTGTGTCGGCGTAATCACCTCATAGCCAGCCTCTTTTAGATTTTTGATGGTATGTTCCTCCAGCGTGTTCCCCAAGTCGAAAATGTTCTGCAATCCCACATCGTGTGGCTCCTGCTCATCCCAATGCTCAATCAGCAAATACAAGTACCTCTCGCAAGGATGGCCAATATTAGAAGCCCGAAGGTTTCTACAAGGATACACCTTGATCTTCTGCTGTTTTGCAGCACTCAGCCTCTCATTCATCTCCTTTGCTGTCATTTCTTCGCCTCCTTTTGACAATCTCGGCAATAAATATGCCCTCCATAATAGCTTTGACTGTAAGAGGCTACTTTTTGGTCAACTTCCGTGCCACACTTCTCACACAACAAACCTGTACTGCCCTTCCCTTTTCCTCCTTGAGAGCCGTCTCTGAATGTATACCCAGACATCTTGCTTACATCCAAACCAGCAGACTCTAAAACTTTAACATCCACATTGCGAAGGTTCGGTATGATGCGTTTGATTCCATTATTAATGCAATTTGTATAAGCAGCCAGGCGAACATTTCTCTCAAGTATCTCGTCAGGCTTCTTCCTCCTATCTCCTCTTCCGCAGAAGAAATCATCCTTCATACTTCGAGTTCCTTCTGCCTCTACCGACTGTCCCCTCATGTAAAACTTACCCTTGAATATGTAAGTCTTATATCCTTCTGCGTCACACTCCGTCACAGGGTCTTGAATGCTCCAGCTGATTCCGAAGAGTCTTGCCACCTTCGTGGCTCCAGACTCTTGCAGATACGGTTTTCCGGCAATCAAGCACCAGTCATGCTCAGACGTGATTCTGAGAGCTGCATTCATGATTTTGTTCATAGCATCAATCATCTTCTCTGCCTTTTCTGCCAGATACAAGATGTTTTCCATAGAGGTATCCAAAACCCCAACGCTCACTTCCTGCTGCTGTGCTTCTTCTGGCAAAAATCCATCTGCCCGAAAGGTTCTCATCTCATCCATTCTTCTTCCTCCTCTTCCTCTTCTTCTGGAATCCATTCCCCTGAAGAAAAATACCACTCCACAAGCATCTCCTGAAACTCCTTCTTTTCTTCTGGTCTCCCGTGCAGACAACGATTCAAGGCGTACTGATATGCCTCTGTCTCAGGAACCACTTGTCCTGCTTCCTTGTAAAAACCTCTATAAATCATAACTGCCCTCCAAACTGCATCTGATACTGCCCTGTTTCGTCCAAACTCATGCACTCTCGCATTCTCTTCCAGACTCTCTCTTTTTCTTCCTCCTCTACTCTGCATTCTTCACAGATTCTTCCTTCTCCTGCATCAAGCACACAACCACAACCCTCGCATCGATAACGAATTTTCATCTTTCTATTGCCTTCCTTCCGCTCATCTGCTATACTTGTAGCAGATGATTCGTTTGTAATTGACCTGCACGGTGTTGCCTCACTATGCAGGTCGTTTTCTGGTTACATGACGTAGAGGATCATCATGAGCAACACTGTTGCAAATGCAATCACCAGTGCCGTCAAGACGCTGTTGATTGCGTTTGCATATCTCAGCATCCGCTCATATTCCTCGTATCTAGCCCTCTGCTGCCGCCTACGCATCGCAGAGAGGTACATGTCGCAGTTCACCTCCTCTTTCTTATTCTGTTGCACCTCGTAACTCTGATTCCTCATCTTTCATTTCCTCCTTAAGCTCTGTAACTTTAATCCCTGTGACTTCTTCGAATTTCTGTTTTGTGATCACGTATGTCCACCTACTTGACATCCTGACCCTTGAACCAAACTCTAGCTCTTTTCGCTGCATTCCAATCCTGATGTACTGTTGCGATGCTCCCAGCAAACGTGCTGCTTCTGCAACTGATAATCGATTTTCTGATTTTTTCCGCCGTTTCACCCTCTCACCTCCCTTCTACTTTCATAAAGTTTTGCTCGATAGCGGAAGGTGGAAATGGGCATTCCACACAGCTTTGCCGCCGCTGTTCCAGTGATTTCTCCCTGTTTCCAACTCTGATACAGACTGTGGAAATTCTCCGGCAAAGGTGTTAGTGGTCTGCCGAAGCGGACACCTCTTGCTTTCGCCGCTGCGTACCACAATGTCAATCCCTTTTTCCTTTGTCAGAATCCGCCATTGCTCCAAAATCTCTGCATAGTTTCGTCCCAGACGGTCGATGCTCTTGACATAGAGCAGATCGTCTTTTTTTAATTTCCGAACCATTTTCCGATACTGTGGGCGTTCAAAATCCTTGCCGGACTGCTTATCCATAAATAGATTTTTCTCTGGAATGGATAGCTCTTTCAATGCCAAAAGCTGCCTGTCCTCGTTCTGCTCTTTACTGCTGACACGGATATAGCCATACATCTCCATTGCTAATTCTTAAGCCCTCCTCGCCTATCTAACTCCATCTAGTGTCAAGCAAACGCCCTTTTACAGGCTCCATCAAATTAAACATGTCATAATGCACTATCGCTTCCGCGTGAGTGTCGATAGCATAAAGCAGACAAATTACATCATGGCAACCTACGTAATATATTATATCTACCCGCGTACTATCATCATCAAAGATACGATAGTCAACCATTGATATAGAGTTGTCTACTGCATCCATTTTTTTACACATTCTCGCTCCTGTATTTAGCAAATGCTCATCAGCTTTTATATTCTCAATCAGCATGTTAATAAGTTCCTCATCCGTCCACGTACGCTTTACGTTGTGCCTTGCAAGCTCATCAAGCTTTTCTCTCATATCCTTCATCACACACATTCCTGCAAGTTTTCTCAATTCTTCTTTCATAAAAATTTTTAGCACGGAAACCCATTGCCTTTAGGCGGTGGGAGGAGTGCTATCTCCTTTCTTAATATTGCATGCTCACCTGTAACTGTATCAGGTACTAAACTTCCCATGCAGTACAGTCTGTTG
>JAUNGR010000017.1 GCA_030524485.1 bacterium
CAAGAATGGTTAATATGTATCCACATGAGTTTGATGGTGGCCGCCGCCAGCGTGTCGTGATTGCGAGAGCCATGTCCATCAATCCCAAGTTTGTGGTCTGTGACGAGCCAGTGTCCGCACTGGATGTGTCGGTGCAGGCACAGATTTTGAATCTGATGATGGAGCTGCAGGACAAGATGGGCTTGACCTACATTTTTATTTCCCATGACCTTTCTGTCATCAAACACATCTCGGATGACATTGGTGTGATGTATTTGGGACAAATGATAGAGAAGACGAGCAAGAAAGCGATTTTTGAGCGTCCTCTGCACCCGTACACGGTGGCTCTGCTCTCCGCCATTCCGTCCACGAATGTGAGAGAAAAGAAGAAAAAGATTATCTTAAAGGGAGAGATTTCGTCCCCGATTAACCCAAAGGCGGGCTGCCGCTTTGCACCGAGATGTCCATTTGCCACGGAGGTCTGCATGAAGGAGAACCCAGGGCTTTTGGAGGTGGAGAAAGAGCACTTTGTGGCCTGCCACAGAAGCAAAGAGATGATGGAAGGCAAGCTGCACTACTAAGCTGCTTTTTATAGAAAATCATGCCGCAGAGGGCGGCATTAAGGAGGAAACGTATGAGAAAAAGAGCATTGGCACTGACCATGTGTGCATCTATGCTGCTGGCATCCCTCGCCGGATGTGGCAGCGTGAAGACCAGAAATGAAGTGGTGGGAACCACAACGGCGGCTTCCGGACAGGAGTCTGCAGGCACTTCCACGACAGCTGGACAGCCGATCGACATTCAGCTGCTGTTTTATTCTTCTAATGAGGATCTGGCAAACATTTTGAGAGACCAGCTCACAAAGGCAGGATTTAACATTAAACTGAACATGCAGCCGGATTATTCCAGTTACAAGACCCAGTTGGCAGCCGGAAACTACGATATGGATATCACCGGATGGACAACCGTAACGGGAAACCCAGACTATGCTGTGCGCTCCTTGTTTAAGACTGGTGGAGATTACAACACCAGCCCGATTGCCGATCCAAAGGTGGACGAGCTGATTGAGAAGGCCGGAACCGAGACTCCGGAGGAGTACAAGCAGACCTATTCTGAACTTGAGAAATACATGGTGGATGAGATGGCCTATATTGTGCCCCTAAACGGAAGTTTGAAGACACAGGCCATCAATAAGAAGAGACTGAAACCAGAGACGGTGAGACTGTCTAAGTCCCGCTCCATGGTTTGGGAGGCGATTGAGTTTCAGGATGGCATTGACGCACAGACGGAGCCTCTGATGCTCTCTCAGACCATCTCCACACTCACAAGCTTAGACCCCATCAAGGGAAATGATGGTTCCATCAACATGCTGAACACCAACATGTATGTGAGACTGGTCAATCTGACCGATGACGATCAAGTGGTAGCAGATGGCTCTCTGTCTTACAATTATGCGATTGCAGACGGAAATCAGAATTACTACTTCCTGTTAAGAGACGACATCAACTTTGCCCGTGTTCAGGACGGACATGCGGTGGATTCCGGCGTTTTGGTTGGCGCAGAGGATGTGGTATTCTCTCTGGAGAGAGCAAAGGACAAAGATTCCGTTCCGAACCACAAGACTTATTCCTTACATGAGAACATCGACACCGTTTCCATCGTGACAGACCTTTCTGAGCTGGAGAATGCAAAGGTTTCTGGTTCCGATGAGAGTGTAAAGGCAGCATTGGAGAAGGAGACACCGGCAGCGATTGCTTCTTTGACTGGAGACAAGACAGAGGTAGACAATGCAGGTGGTGTATATCAGGTGGTTAAGGTGACTACTGTAAATCCCTTCCCGCAGGTATTAAATTATCTGGCTCACCAGTCCGCAGGCATCGTGGACAGCGAAATCATTCCACAGGTCAATACCTATGACATCAATAACTTTGACATTCAGAAGGATATCTGCTACGGAGACCAGTCCACAGTGACCGAGGGGGCAAGTTATAACAACACTCTTTCCTGCAGCGGTCCCTATGTGTTAATCAAAAAGAACGACTACGAAGTGACCTTTGAGGCAAATCCAGCTTACCGTGCAGGCAGCGAGTATGCACCTCACATCCAGAACGTGACCGTGAAGTTCTACAAAGACTTAGATAGCTCTCTTTCTGGTCTGCGTAGCGGCGAAATTGACGTTCTGTACAGCATTCCGGAGAACAGCTATGACTTGGTTCGCAACGCAGAGGATTTGGTGCTTCAGGAGCTTCCTTCCAACTCTGCTTCCTACTGCACCTTCAATCTGAGCGGCAGCAGCAAGTGCAGCGATGTCACCTTAAGAAAGGCCATCCTTGCAGCCATCAATCAGGAAGAGCTGCTTGCTGTCTTTAACGGAACCAGAACCGCTATTTACTCCACAGTAAGTCCTCTGGTAGATACCGGAAACAAGATGGTATTTGAGCCAGGAAAGTCCCAGCAGCTGCAGGCAGAATACCTGAGCAAACAGGCACAGTAAGAGGACGAAGGAGCACAGCTATGTTAGATGAGAGACTGCAGGAGGAATATATCAAGATACTGAAGGAAGAGCTGATGCCGGCGATGGGCTGTACCGAGCCTATCGCATTGGCCTACGCCGGAGCCAAGGTGAGAGAGACTCTGGGAAGAATGCCGGAGAGGGTAGTTGCAAAGTGCAGCGGCAACATCATCAAAAATGTGCGCTGTGTGGTGATTCCGAACACGGATGGCATGGTGGGCATTGAGTCCGGAGTGATGGCGGGTATTGTTGGCGGGGATGCCTCAAAGTGCATGGAAGTGCTTCTTGGTATGACTCCAGAAACAATTGCACAGACCAAGAGAATGATACAGCAGGGAATCTGTCAGGTGGAATTTTTGGATTCCCCGATTCCCTTACACATCCTTTTGGAATTGTATGCGGGCGAGGAGAGTGCCACAATCGAAATCAAGCACGCACACACCAACATCACCAAAATCACCAAGAATGGGGAGACGGTGTTTGAGAACGACAGCGACGACGGTTCTTCCTACAGTTATGCAGACAGAAGTCTCCTTAGCATCGAGGGCATCAAGAACTTTGCGGATGAGGTGGATATTGCTCTGATTCGGGAGATGTTGGACAAACAGATTTTGTGCAACATGAACATTGCCTATGAGGGGATGTCCAAGGACTATGGCCTTGGCATTGGCCGCATCATTAAGGCTTCCTATCCGGACAGTGTGGTAACCCGCATGAAGTACTATGCGGCTGCGGCTTCCGAGGCGAGAATGGGAGGTTGCGATATGCCGGTAGTCATCAATTCTGGCAGCGGCAATCAGGGCATTACCTCCTCCGTGCCGGTAATCGTATATGCGAGGGAGATGGACATTTGTCAGGAAAAGCTCTACCGTGCGTTGGCCTTTTCTAATCTTTTGACGGTGTACCAGAAGGAATTCATTGGAAAATTGTCCGCCTTCTGCGGGGCAGTTTCCGCTTCCTGCTCCAGCGGTGCAGCCGTGACCTATCTGGCAGGAGGCAGTCTGGAGGACATCAAAAATACGATTGAGAACACCTTGGCGGATATTCCAGGCATCATCTGCGATGGGGCAAAGATTTCCTGTGCCGCAAAGATTGCCACCAGCTTGGACGCAGCCCTGATGTCACACTATATGGCGATGCAAGGAAAGGTGTATCAGGCAGACACCGGAATCCTGAAGGACGAGGTGGGACAGACCATCAGCAGTGTCGGTTACATCGGCCGTGAGGGGATGAGGCAGACCGATAAGGAGATTATCCGGATTATGTTAAGTAAGTAACAAAACGGATACACCGAAAAGAGAAAATCCATATAAGAGAAGATGTGAGGAGACGGAAAGGTCTTGTCACATCTTTTTTTGTGGAAAGTGAATGAGAAATAGGGATAATAAAAGGAAAATAACAGCATCTTGTATAAGGGAAAGTGTAAAAAGAGAAGAAAAAACGAAAAAAGAATAAAAAAATACACATAAAAATGAAAAAAAGTAAAATTTTACACAAGGTTATAAAAAAAGCCCTTGCATTTATGTGTCAAAAATGTATAATTATATACATAGAAAGGTTCATAAATTATTTAAAATGCATAAATAAAGGAGGAAGAATGTTATGAGAAAACGAAACGTGTTGGCAGCGTTGATGGCAGGTGCGATGGCTATCGGAAGTTTGGCTGGCTGTGGCGGTGGTGGAAATACCACAACGACAGCAGCAGGAACAGAGAATAGTACAACGGCAGCAGGGGAGAGCAGTGCAGCAGCGGATTCCGCTTCCGGAGATCAGGTGACCATCAAAGTATCTCTTTGGGATTATTCCAATACGGAGTATTATAAGACTATGATAAGTGCTTTCGAGGCAAAGTATCCGAATATCAAGGTAGAGCCTGTGGAGGCAAGTGCGGCCGAGTACGACGATTTGATTCAGGTGAAGTTGGCTTCCAAGGAAGACTTTGATGTGGTATTCACAAAGGGTACACCGGCTTTGAGTGCTTTGGTAGCCAAGGGACATGTAATGGCTCTGGATGATTTCATCGCTCAGGACAATCTGGATTTGACTTCCTACAGCGGACTGGCAGAGCAGCTGCAGCTTGGCGGACAGACTTATGCGATTCCGTTCCGTAAAGATAACAACTTGATTTTCTATAACAAAGACCTGTTTGATGCAGCAGGCGTGGCTTATCCGGAGGATGGCATGACCTTTGATGAGTACCGTGAGTTGGCAAAGCAGATGACCAGCGGAGAAGGAAACAGCAAGGTTTATGGTGCACATGTACATACTTGGGCTTCCAATGCGAACATGTTCCCACGTCGTACCGAAGAATACGATCCATTTGCAGCAGACAAAGACGTTCTTCTTCCATACTATCAGACCATTTTAGCGATGCAGAACGAAGACAAATCCATCATGGACTATGGTTCTTTAAAGGCATCCTCCACCCATTACAGCGGTGTATTCTACAACCAGCAGGTGGCTATGCTTCAGATGGGTACTTGGTTCATCAACAACCTTTTAGAGAATGTAGACTTCAACTGGGGCGTATGCTCCCTTCCGAGTGTGAGTGGCGAGGGCAATGACAAAGCTGTCGGTGGTGTGACTCCGGTGAGTATCGGTGCTTATGCAAAGCATCCAGAGGAAGCTTGGAAGTTTATTGAGTACGTTACCGGTGAGGAAGGTGCACTTGTATTAGCAGAGACAGGTATTGTTCCGGGATACAATTCCGATAAGATCAATGAAATCTTTGATGCTTTGGCATCCAAGAAGGAAGGCATTCCGGAGAACTTATCCAAGTACATCGATATCGATACCTATGTGGTTGAGATGCCGATGAACGAAAAGGGACGTGAAGTGGATAAGATTATCACAGAGGAGCATGACCTGATTATGACCAATTCCATGTCTGCCGAGGATGGTTTAAAAGAGATGGCAGAGCGTGTCAACGAAGTATTGGGACAGTAAGAAAACCTAGGAGACAGAAGTCCTGTCTGAGGTGGTAAACAGGAATCTGTCTTGTGAAAGAAGCCGCCGCAGGAAGGCAGTCAATGCAGAATGCGGCGGCTTTTGTTGTGAATCTATTTATTCGCAAAAGGAGGATATTTTATGGGTGAGGTGAAAAAGGGGAGTTACCGCAGAAAAAAGAACCTAATTGCGTATTCGTTTATCGCACCGAATTTTATTGGTTTCTTTATTCTGACATTTATTCCGATTATCTTTTCGTTCGTGCTCAGCGTGTGTGAGTGGGATGCAGGAAACAGCAGTCAGATTACCTTTGTGGGATTGGCAAACTTTCAAAAGATGCTGACCGATTCCACCTTCAAGATTTCGTTCAAGAATACCATTGTCTACACCATAGGGGTGGTGCCGTCCACATTGATTCTTTCCCTGCTCTTGGCAATGCTGATGAATTGCAAGATTAAAGGAAGAACCTTCTTCCGTTCGGTTATCTTCTTCCCCTACGTAGCCTCTCTGGTGGCAGTGGGCGTGGTGTGGAATGCCCTATTCCATCCGGATAACGGTCCTGTGAATCAGCTTTTGATGGCTTTGGGCGTGCAGAATCCACCGAGATGGGCAGCGGACATTCATTGGGCGATGCCGACTTTGATTCTTTTGAGTATTTGGAAGAACGTAGGTTACTATACCATTGTATATCTGGCAGCCCTTCAGGGGGTTCCAGGAGAGCTGTACGAGGCTTCCAAGATGGACGGTGCAAATGCATGGCAGCGTTTTAAGTGCATCACTTGGCCTATGGTAACGCCGAGTACCTTCTTTGTGGCTATTATGTTGACGATTTACACCTTCAAGGTATTTGATATGATGTACATTACCACACAGGGTGGTCCGGGACGTGCCACAAACGTGTTGGTGTACCACCTGTACAATCAGGCCTTTATTTCTTTGAATTTCGGATATGCGAGTGCGATTGCTATGGTGCTGTTCGTGATTATTTTGGTCATCACTCTGTTCCAGTTCCGTTTTGAGAAGAAATTTACCAGCTACCTATAAGGAGGTGAAAGGAATATGTATGATTCGTTAAGAAAGAAAAATCCGGCCCTTTATTGGCTGCTTCAGGTACTCTTATATGCCGTACTGATTCTCGGTGCACTGGTTATGCTGCTTCCGTTTGCTTGGATGCTTTCCGCATCTTTCAAGGCACAAAAGGATGTGTTTAACTTTCCGATTCAGTGGATTCCTCCGGAGTGGCATCCAGAAAACTACCAGACCATCTGGACACAGATTCCTTTGGTGACCTATTTCTTAAACACGGCAAAACTGACCATTATCATTACCTGTATTCAGCTTTTGACCTCCAGCTTTGCAGCCTATGCCTTTGCAAAATTGGATTTTAAAGGCAGAGACCAGCTCTTCTTGATGTACGTTATGACGATTGCGATTCCGTGGCAGGTGTACATGGTTCCACAGTACATCATGATGGGTAAGTTTCATCTGACCGATTCTCATCTGGGATTGGTTTTGATGCATACCTTTACCGCTTTCGGTGTATTTTTGATTCGTCAGTTCTATGTGGGGGTTCCCAATGAGCTGATGGAAGCTGCAAGAATTGATGGTCTGTCCGAGTATGGTATCTGGTCGAGAATCATGCTGCCTCTCTCCAAACCCGCCATCGCAACGCTCTGCATCACCTCATTTGTAAATGAGTGGAATGATTTTATGGGACCGTTGATTTACCTCTCCACGGATTCCAAAAAAACCTTGCAGTTAGGTTTGCGACTGTTCAATGGACAGTTCTCAGCGGACTATCAGCTGATTATGGCAGCTTCCATTGTCTCTTTGATTCCGGTATTTATCATGTTTGTTTCCTTGCAGAAGTATTTTGTGGAAGGAATTGCAACCAGTGGTATGAAGGGATAAAAAAGAAAGGTGCTGCAGTGCCTCTTTGTGCCTGCAGTGCCTTTGTTGTGTGATAAGAACTTATGTTTTGTTTGTGTTGACAAAAATGGAAAAATCTGCTAATCTATCGATAAGATAAGTTGCTGATTGGGATATTAAAATAAAAAGTTTCTTCAAATTATACACAAATACAGGGCAGGAGGAGAGAGATGCGAATACAAACAAATGGAATCAAGATGAAGCTGATGTTAGTCACCATCCTGCTGTCTCTCGGTATGACCTGTATGCTGCTTTTGTTCTTTTGGAACAATACAAAGAGGGCGGAGAGGGAGAGAAGTCTGGAGGAGAGTTACAATCGCCTCTCGGTTGCTGCCATCAATTTGGAGAAGGATATTACGCAAATCTGGAATTTTCTCAATTCTTTTTCCAGCAATGCCCAAGTGGATCGTTATTTATCTATGAGTCAGAGCAAGATGGATAGTAGACTTTGGTATGGAGAGGGTGTGAGAAGTGAGGCCGGAAGCTTGATGACCAAGACTTACGATGAGATTAACCGTATGATGATTCAGTATGGTCTTGTGGATGTGGTGGCAAAGTGTGTGCTTACCTCCCGCAGTCATGACGGTGAGTTGATTTTGGGAGGTGTGAACGGACACCCCAGCGATGTCCAAAGGTTGCTTTCCATGTTTGAGGAGGGGGAGGACGAGCGTTATGCTGGAATTGTGGAGGCCGATTTCTATTATGGATACCAGAAAGATTTGCACTATGTGCTGCCCCTCCATGCTCCTGTCTATGCTTACAATGGCACAGAGAAGATAGGAGATGTCTATGTGGCCTTAAATGCAGAGTGGATGGAGCAGCAGTTTGGACTTTATACGAAGGAGGATGCTATCTTACTTTCTGTGAACGATAAGGTATATGCCTATCAGGAGGGAAGCTTCCTAGAGCAGCCTGCCTCCCTTCTTGCTCTCTTGGAGATGGCACAGACGGTGGGAGAAGAAACGGTGCGTTCGGTGTCTTGGGAGGGAGAGCAGTATGTTGTGGTTCGTGGGAACAGTGCCCTCTTTTCCTTTGCACAAAAGATTCCCCCCTATACTTTAAATTGGGGAAAGATGCAGATAGGCTCAGAGCTGTTTGCCTGCCTTGGAGCCATGCTTGTGATGATGGGCATTCTGTATGCCTTTTTGAACTATATGATCAAGCGGCCAGTCA
This sequence comes from bacterium, assembly GCA_030524485.1. Lineage (GTDB taxonomy): Bacteria > Bacillota > Clostridia > Lachnospirales > Lachnospiraceae > CAJMNU01. The sequence continues at coordinate 8,540 of JAUNGR010000017.1, forward strand.
CAAAGATTTGCTCACAGTTTCAGCAAATTGCACAGGGAAATTTTTCTGGTTTGGAAAAGTTGGAGAGCAACGATGAATTCCAGCTGATTTCCGAGGAAATGATTCGTATGGCAGGAGAGTTGAAACAGTTGATGGAAAAGACCGTGGAGGATGAGAAGGTAAAGCAGAATTATCAGTTCCAGATGCTGCAATATCAGATTAATCCGCATTTCATGTATAACACTCTGAATTCGATTCGCTGGATGGGAGAAATCAACGGCATTCCAGGAATCGTGGATATGACCACATCCTTTGCCAAACTTTTGCGAAAGACCTTCCAAAATCACTCGGATTTTGTTACTCTTAAGGAGGAGCTGGACTTTATTGAAGAGTACAGCAAACTTCAGGCTTACCGCTACGGCAATGCTTTTGAGATGAAGTATGAGGTGGAGGAAAGCCTGTATCCAACGAAAGTCATTAAGTTTACGCTGGAACCTTTGGTGGAGAATGCGGTCTTTCATGGCGTGGAGGCATCCCACAGTAAGTGTCTGATACGAATTGGAGCCAGACGGGAGGGCGAGGATTTGCTCCTGTTTGTCTGGGACAACGGAGTGGGGATTGCGGAAGAAAATCTCAAGAAGTTGAATGCGTTTCAGGCGGGAAAGAAGGATCGGATTTCTGGAATTGGAATTTCCAATGTGCATGAGAGAATTCAAATGGAATATGGAAGGGATTATGGGGTGCACATTGACAGTAAGGTGGGTGAGTATACCTGTGTTACCATAAGACAGCCTTTTCTCTTGCTGAAGGGAGGAGAAGCAGCGGAATTGAGAACGGAAAAGTGACATTCGGGACAGAGTGGGCACGACAGGGCTGTATACGGAGAGGCAGGATGGGAAATGTATAAGATATTGATTGTGGACGATGAGTCTTTGGCAAGAATCGGACTTCAGACGATGTTAGTGAGTTTATATGGAGAGCAGATTGAGATTACAGGAGCTGCACAGGATGGGAAGGAAGCGGCGGAGATGATGGCACAGGTGATGCCGGATGTGGTGATTTCGGATATTAAGATGCCAGTGATGACGGGATTGGAGCTGGCAAAGCTGGTGGAGGAGACCTATGAGGAGAAACCCCTGTTTATTTTTTTGACCAGCTATGAGGACTTTCACTACGCAAGGGAAGCACTGCAGTATCGAGCCTTTGATTATCTCATAAAGATGGAATTTAACCGAGAGCTTTTGAAGAAGGTATTGGATCGTGCTTTTGAGGAGTGCGAACAAAAGAAAAGACTTAGAATGTTGTGCAATCCGGAGAGCATTCCGGAGATGTCAAATGTGTTTATCAGTCGTTTTTATTATTCTCTGCTGAACGGACGTTATGCTTCTGAGGAGCAGATTTTGGAGGCCGCAGCTACCTGTGAGCAGGAGATTTGTGCCCAGCGCTATGTGACGATGGCGATGCGGATTTGCTATGGAGATTCTGCACGGGCGGAGAGAAGGGATTCCTACAATCTCTATTTGAGTATTTTAAATTCGGTGAAGATGGTACTGCAGATGTACTATCCCTCCTATGTGGTGGCCTATAACCATGAGACTTTGGGCTGTATTCTCATGTTTGCGGAGAAGGAAGGAGACGGCGAGCGTTTGGAGCAGGCGGGGCGGGAGGCTGTCCTTTTGTGTCGGCAATATTTCAATGTGCGGCTTCAGATTGGCATTGGCAGGGAAGTTTTTTCTCTGTGTGATATCACAGGAAGTTTTCAGTCAGCTCAGCTGACACTGGAACACGCGAGGGAGGAGAATCGGGATGTCCTAAGCTATCATGCATGTTTGGGAACCTTGGAGAGCAGGCACAATCAGCAGGAGGTGGATATGGCAAAAACCGAACGCAGGCTTGTGGAGGCCTTGGAGCACTGCGATGCAGAAGCGTTTGAGCATATTTTGGATGAGATGTATGAGCTGTTAAAGATGCAGAGAATGGAGACTGCCATCGGTCACATATCCAGCCTGATTCATTTGGTCATGAACTGTCTGGAAGGGGGAGAGAGGGTTTTGACGGAGGCCTTCTCCAGCCAAAATATGAATTATCGGTTTTTGTATTCCATTCGCCAGCAGGAAGATTTGCTGCATTATTTGCAGACCGTCAGAAATTGCATTTCTGAGAAATTAAAAAGCTTATCCAACAATCCCAAATATCGCTTGGTGCAGGAGGCGAAGACCTACATTCAGGAACATATTTATGAAAGAGTGAGCCTAGCGGAGGTGGCGGGTGCCATCGGCATCAGCCAGAATTATCTTTCCTCCCTGTTTCGTCTCTATAATGGAAGTAACTTTTCGGAATATGTGGCGGAGTCGAAGATTCAGTTGGCGAAGGAGATGTTAGCAAAGGGCAATATGAAGATCTATCAAATCAGCGAGAAATTGGGTTTTGACAATCAGCAGTACTTCAGTAAGGTGTACAAGAAATATACGGGTTATTCTCCATCAGAGAAGATTATCAGTTCCTAATGAGCCAGCCTCTCCGCTTGTTTGGGTCTTGCGGTGAGGAAAATTGGTGAAATTGTATATAAAAAACAAGAAAAAGTGCATAGAAAAAAAGAACAAAAAGGGGTATATTGATACCGAGAAGGAGGCAGACAGATGATACGTACATTTAGACAGCACAAGGTGAGAAAGCAGGAAGAGTTGAGTCAAAAGCTTTGGCAATTTGCGCCTTTGCAGGGGGAACATGCTGGAAAAGAACGGCAGGTTTTTGTTCCTGGCTGCTGGGAGAATCTTCCAGAGTTTGTGTCGTATCGGGGAGAAGGACGCTATTCTACGACCTTCAGCGCCGGAGGCAATGTGAGATTGGAGATGAAGGGAGTCAGCCACACGGCAAAGGTATTTGTGGATGGTGAGCTGGTGGCCTCTCACTACAATGCATATACGGCTTTTACAGTGTTGCAAAAATTAGAAGCCGGAGAGCATCGGCTGGAGATAGTAGCAGACAACCGCTTTGGTGAGGCTTCTGCACTGCATGTGCCAAATGACTACATGTCTTATGGTGGTGTGACTCGTCCGGTGGTTCTGGAGGAAGTACCCAATGTTTACATCAAACAGGTGCATGTGACTCCCAAGAAGGAGGAGGCACTCTGGAAGGCAGAGGTGGAAATTCTTGTTGCAAACTGTGGCGAACAGGAGGAGACCTTTGTTTTAAAGAGCCGTCTGGCTGGCAAGGAAGTAGGATGGGATGAGGTAACGCTGGAAGCTGGAAAAGAGAGCAAATTCTGCCAGACCCTTTGGTACGAGGAGGGAGAGGTAGACGAGTGGATGGTCAATGACCCGCATTTATATGAAATAGAAAGCGTTCTTTTTGTGAATGGCGAGCTGGTGGACGATTTGATTGACCGCATGGGCTTCCGTGAGGTGAGCGTTGCAGATGGAAAGATTTTGTTAAATCAGAAAGCGATTCGCATCAAGGGCTTCTGCCGCCATGAGGATCACCCACAGTTTGGCTGTGCTCTGCCCTATGCAGCGATTGTGGCAGATTTGCAGCTGATTCGGGATTTGGGAGGCAATTCCATCCGAACATCCCACTACCCTAACGATGAGATTTTCTTGGATTTGTGCGATGAAATGGGACTTTTGGTGTGGGAGGAGAATCACGCAAGAGGACTCTCCGAAGAGCAGATGCGCAATCCCAATTTCGAGAGACAGGCGGAGGAGGTCATTCAGGAGATGATACCTCTGCATTACAATCACCCCTGTATTTATATCTGGGGCATTTTGAATGAGTGTGCAAGTGAGACAGAGTACGGAAAAGAGTGTTATGAGAAGCAGTATGCAAAGATTTTGAGTCTGGATACTTCAAGACCTCGCTCTTCGGCAAGCTGCAAATTTAAGACGGATTTGTGCTTTGGCTATCCGGAAGTGGTCTCCTACAATATCTATCCGCAGTGGTATCATGACGCACCGGTGGATGAGTACCTGAGCGATCTATATCGTTGGGTGCAGGAGGAGACGGAGGGAGCTGGAAAGCCCTTCTTGATCACAGAAATTGGAGCCGGTGCCATCTATGGCTATCGCAATCCAAACCACGATAAGTGGACAGAGGAGTATCAGGCGGAGACTTTGGAAAAGCAGATTCAGGCAGTGATGCAGCAGAAGGGTTGCCAAGGTATGTACATTTGGCAGTTCTGTGATGTGCGCATCAGCCGAGAGTGGTTCTCCACAAGACCACGAACCATGAACAATAAGGGGATTGTGGACGAGTACAGAAGACCGAAGTTGGTCTATGAGACGGTGAAGAGATTGTATTCGGCACTTCCGGACTTTCTATAAATTAAGAGGGATACCAAGTTCAAAAATTCCTTTGACGTGGTATCGTCAGCATAAAGGAGGATGAGTAAGATGAGTAACGGTGAACAGAGAAAGATATGGCTGGAAGCAATGGATAAGATTGCAGCACCAGTGCTCTCCCATTTGGCAGAGGGAAGCTTAAAGAGCAGCCTTCCATTGGAGTTCCATAGCGAGAGAAAGAATTTTGCACCTTTGGAGGCCTTTGGAAGAACCGCTTTGGGAGTGGCACCATGGTTGGAGGTTGAGAACCTGAGCGGCGAGGAGGCCGAGCTGCAGAAAAAATACAGAGAGCAGATGCTGCGTTGTCTGGATATGGCAACTGACCCGAATTCTCCAGACTACATGGATTTTGCGGATACTGGAGAACAGCCTCTGGTGGATACAGCCTTTTTGTGCCATGCGATTGTACGGGCTCCCAAGCAGATGGGACAAAAGATGGATGAGAGAGTGAAGGCGAACCTGATTGCGGCCTTAAAGAAGACCAGAAGGGTACATCCGCATGGCAGCAACTGGTTGTTCTTCACGGCGATGGTGGAGACGGCTCTCTATCTTCTGGGAGACCCAGAGTGGGATAAGATGCGAATTGACTACGCTTCCTATCTGTTTGATGTATGGTATAAGGGAGATGGCGTGTACGGAGATGGCGAGCACTTCCATTGGGATTATTATAATAGCTTTGTGATTCAGCCCATGTATGTGGACATCTGCAGAACCTTAGCCCCAATCTGTCCAGACTACGCAAAGAGACTGCCGGAAGCCGAGAAGAGAATGGCTCGTTATGCTTCGGTTTTGGAGCGTATGATAGCTTCGGATGGCAGTTATCCCATTGTGGGACGTTCGATTGCCTACCGTTTTGGTGCCTTTCATGCTCTGGCACAGGTTGCCTTGCAGCATAAACTGGAGGAACATCTGACTCCAGCTGGAGTGCGTTGTGCCCTTACAGCGGTGATTCAGAAGGTGATGCAGGCAGAAGGCATGTTTGATGAGAACGGTTGGCTACGTCCAGGAGTCTATGGTTATCAGCCAGAGTTGGCAGAGACATATATTAATATTGGCAGCTTGTACCTGTGCAGTGCCGTTTTTCTGCCTCTGGGACTGCAGCCGGACGATGCTTTTTGGGCAGATGCCGATGCCTCTTGGAGTGCAAAGACAGTCTGGGAGGGCGGTCATATCACAATAGACCATGCCATTGACTGACGAAGCAGGAGATGTTATTAGAATCAAAATAGGAGAAAGAAGAGAGAGAAAGGGGAACAGACATGTTACATTTATGTGAGACGGATAAACTCTGGGTACAGGAGACGATGGGAAAGATTAAGGAAAAAATGGCTTGGGTAAGAGAGAAATCCGCCGATAAGATTCCTTATACGACAATCAATGGAGTGCATTCGGATGAGAGCACCGTAGAGAACTCTTCCACCGGAGAGGGTGCAAGTTGGTGGACCAACGGTTTTTGGGGCGGTATGCTCTGGCAGTTGTACCACGAGACCGGAGAGGAGCGTTATGCAGAAATTGCCAGAAAATCTGAGGTGATTTTGGATTCCTGTCTGGAGGAGTACTATGGACTGCACCACGATGTCGGTTTTATGTGGCTGCCGACAGCAGTTGCCGATTACAGATTGACGGGAAATGAGGACGGAAAGAGAAGAGGTCTTCATGCGGCAAATATCTTGGCAGGCAGATTTAATCCGGTCGGAAAATTTATCCGTGCATGGAACGGTGTGTGGGGCAACGGAAAGGATAATACCGGCTGGGCCATCATTGACTGTTTGATGAACATTCCACTGCTGTACTGGGCAAGCAAGGAGACCCAAGACCCACGTTTCCAGCAGATTGCTATGATTCATGCGGATACCGTGATGGAGAATTTCATCCGTCCGGACGGTTCCTCCAATCACATTATGGAATTTGACCCTGTGAATGGCGGAGTGGTAACGGCTTATGGCGGACAGGGCTATGAGCTGGGTTCCTCTTGGACCCGCGGACAGGGCTGGGCTTTGTATGGCTTTATCTTAAGCTACATTCATACTGGAAAGCAGGAATATCTGGATACAGCAAAGAGAGTGGCACACTATTTCATCGCAAACATTCCGGAGGATGGCTTGATTCCGGTTGATTTTAGAGCACCGAAGGAGCCGCACTGGGAGGATTCCACGGCAGCAGCCATTGCAGCCTGCGGTTTGATTGAGATTGCGAAGCATGTAGGAGAGCATGAGGCAGATATGTATTTGAATCCGGCACTGCGTATGCTGCACGCTTTGAGTGAGCAGCGTTGCGATTGGAGCAAGGATGAGGACAGCATTGTGCAGAAGTGTACAGCAGCTTACCACGATGAGAAGCATGAATTTTCTATTATTTACGGAGACTACTTCTTTATTGAGGCAATGATGAAGCTGGAGGGCAGTGATTTCCTGCTCTGGTAATTTGTTTTTTGGGAACGAGATGACAGGCATTTTGTGGCGGCAGTGCATATTTTAAACCTGCTTTCTCCATACTACACAGAGAAACAAAAAAATTGCGTTAGGGCGCAGCTGTGAGGATTGGAGGGCAAGTGCCATGAAGAATCGAAAAATAAAAGAGGTGTGTGCGAGGGAGGTTCTGGATTCCAGAGGCAATCCGACCGTGGAGGCGGAGGTGACACTGGAGTGTGGAGTGACAGGACGGGGAATGTCACCGAGCGGAGCCTCCACGGGCATCTATGAAGCCCTAGAGTTAAGAGACGATGACAGAGAAAGATATGGCGGTAAGGGTGTCCGAAAAGCGGTTCGCTCTGTCAACACAGAGATTCGCAGAGCTCTTGTGGGGATGGACTGTGAGAATATTTATGAGATTGACCAAACGATGATAGATTTGGATGGGACGGCGGGGAAGTCTCGTCTGGGAGCCAATGCCATCTTGGCGGTCTCCATCGCCTGTGCAAAGGCAGCCGCTGCTTCCTATGAACAGCCGCTGTACCGCTTTCTGGGCGGTGTGCAGGCAGTGCGGATGCCGGTGCCGATGATGAATATCTTAAACGGCGGGGCACATGCCTCCAACAATGTGGATATACAGGAATTTATGATTATGCCTGTCGCTGCGAAAAGTTTTGAAGAAGGATTGCGTCAGTGCACAGAAATTTTTCATACCTTGGCTGCTCTGCTAAAGAAAAAGGGGATGGCAACCTCTGTCGGAGACGAAGGAGGTTTTGCTCCGAATGTGGAGAGCGATGAGGAGGCCATTCGACTGATTTTGGAAGCGGTGGAGCAGGCCGGATACCAAGCGGGGACAGATATTTGTCTTGCCTTGGATGCAGCCTCCAGCGAGTGGAAGGGAGATTTGGCAGGAATGTATCGCCTGCCTAAGTCAGGGAAACTCTTTTCCGCAGAGGAATTGGTTGCACATTGGAGCTATCTCTGTGAGAAGTATCCGATTGTCTCGATAGAGGATGCTCTGGATGAGGAGGATTGGAACGGTTGGAGAAGGCTGACAGAGAAATTGGGAGCTAGGGTGCAGTTGGTTGGGGATGATTTGTTTGTGACCAACACCCAGCGGCTTGCTAAGGGCATTCGGGAGGGTTGTGCCAACGCTATCTTAATCAAGCTCAATCAAATCGGAACGGTGTCGGAGACATTGGAGGCCATTGGGATGGCAAAGGAAGCGGGATACAAGGTGATTGTCTCTCATCGTTCTGGTGAGACGGAGGATACCACAATCGCAGATTTGGCAGTGGCGACGAACGCAGGACAGATTAAGACCGGTGCACCGAGCCGCAGTGAGAGAGTGGCAAAGTACAATCAACTGCTGCGGATTGAGGAGGCTGAGAAAAGTGCCTCCTGCTATGGAGAGCATCTAAAAGCAGGAAACTCTCCCACAGAGAGACTTTAAAGGAAAGACTCCCAGACCTTTTTGAGAGAATCTATGTAGGTGGCTTTGCGGACGGACTCGGCAGCTTTGACAGGAAGGCTGCCGAGTTCTTTTTGATTCAGGGAATAGGTGATGGAGCCTATGATATCGCCTTCCGTGACGGGAGCTTCTAAATGAGAGGAATAGGTAAAGGTTTTCTCAATTTGGCTGAAATCTTCTCCATTGGTAAATAGGTAAGAGAAACTGCCTTCCGTCATGCCTGAAACGCTGTCTTTGATGCCTCCGCTGAGGGGAATCGCAGAGGGGAGTTCGGGTGCGGTGTCAGTGTAGAGACGGCAGTTGGCAAAGCCATAATTGAGCAGAGAGATGGCATCGGAGAAGCGAGCCTTGTAATCCGGAGCTGCCATAATTGAGGCAATCAAATGAACGCCATCTTTGCGGGCGGTGGCACTGAGGCAGTACTTTGCCAGAGAGGTGGAACCAGTTTTTAAGCCGGTCACCTCAAAGTTGGTAGCCATTTTGAGCAGCTTGTTGGTGTTGGAAAGACCAAATTCTTTGCTGCCCTGATTGGTGACATGAGTGATGGTATCCATCCATATGGTGGAGTAATTGTGGATTTGCGGGTAGCGGGTAATCAGTTCCCTTGACATGATGGCAATGTCACGAGCGGTCGTCACATGCGTTTCGGAGTCTGTCAAACCGCAGCAGTCCTCAAAGTGAGTATTGGTCATGCCAAGACCGGCAGCACGCTCATTCATCTGACGGACAAATTCTTCCTCACTTCCGGCAATGTACTCTGCCATAGCAACGGAGGCATCGTTTCCGGAAGCGACTACGATGCATTTAATCAAAGTATCGACATTCTGCACTTCCCCTTCTTCTAAAAACACTTGTGAGCCACCCATAGACTTGGCATGGCTGCTTGTGACAACTTCATCAGAGAGATTCATGCTTCCCTTTTCCAGAGCGTCAAAAATCAAAATTAAGGTCATAATCTTTGTGATGCTGGCGGGTCTCCTTTTGCTGTCTGCATCTTTTTCGTAGAGAATCTGCCCTGTGGAGGCCTCCATCAGGCAGACAGAGGGAGCCTGCACGGTTGGGGTGGATTTGTTTTCCACAGAAGAGGAAGTGGGAAGTATGTCGGCAGCGGAGGTATTTACAGTGATAGGAGAAAAATGAGAGAGGGCAGAGTCTGGTTCGGACGCAAGGGAGAAAAAAGGGGAGAAAAAGACTTGGAAAAAGAGGGTCAAAACCAGAAGATAGGAGAGCTTTTTTTGCTTAGCATTCATGGGGCATCCTTCAAAAATCTTATTGTTAGAAGTATATGTGGCAGGCAGAAGGAAAATGAACGTTTTGGAGGGAGAAGAAAGCGGTGTTCCAAGTGGAGAAAGTGTGGTATAATTGAAACAAAAAAACATACTTGTATCATTGAAAAACTGGAGAAAGGGGTCTAGGGATACTATGCAGAAACGAGAGGAAGTTTTAGCATATGGATTGACACTTCCAGATGTCTATATCGATACTCCCTTTCATGACCCAAATTGGGTGTTGCTTCGATATAGAAAAAATAAAAAGGCTTTTGCATGGACTTATGAGAGAAATGGTCATATTTGGGTTAACGTGAAAGTCGATCCAGAGTGGAGAGAATTTTGGAGACGAACGTATGCCGCTGTGGTGCCGGCATATCACCAAAATAAGGAGCACTGGAACTCCATTATTTTGGATGGAAGCATCCCTAAAAAAGAGATTGAGAGGATGATTGCGGAGAGCTATGACTTGATACGAGGTGGGAGGTGTTAGGATGATTTACTATCGGGATGAGACCATTTGTGTGAGAACCATGCTGGAACCCGACCCTGAGATTTTTAGCAGGGAGGAGATAGCACAGGGGTGGATTCATGCGACTCCAGAAAAGTGTAGAAGGAGAATTCAACACGAGAAGGAGGGGATGGCAGTGGCTCTGACTGCAGAATATAAGGGGCAGCCCGCTGGCTATGTCAGTTTGTACTGGCAGCCCAAAACTGGGGCTTTTGCAGGTTGCGGCATTCCTGAGATTGTGGATTTTGCTGTGCTGGCAAAGTATAGAAAACTAGGCGTGGGAACGAAGTTAATGGATACGGCGGAGAAAGTGGCTGCAAAGGTCAGCGACAGGGTTTATCTGGGAGTCGGACTGCATAAGGACTATGGAAGTGCACAGAGAATGTATGTGAAGAGGGGCTATATTCCGGACGGAAGTGGTGTCTGGTATCGAGATGAGGTTTGCACGCCGTATGCACCTTGTTGCAACGATGACGATTTGGTTTTGTATCTGTCAAAAGACCTATCTTAGAATATTTGATTTTTACGATGGGAGGAAGAGACTATGTCATTTGCTTTGTGGAATTTCATGGAGACTGTGTTTCCGATTGCGTTTGTAATTCTCTTTTTCTTTGTGATTGCTGTTTTTGTGACGGTCATGGTACAAGGTCTTACGCAGTGGAACAAAAATAATCATTCGCCTCGTCTGACAGTGGAGGCTACGGTGGTGGCGAAAAGACAGGATATCAATCATCATCATCAGAATCATTCCAATGGTCATATGGGAAGTTCCACAAGCACCTCCTACTATGTGACCTTTCAGGTGGAAAGTGGAGATAGAATGGAACTTCCCATGAGTGGCAGGGAGTATGGAATTCTTGTGGAAGGAGACAGAGGAAGGCTCTCCTTTCAGGGAACAAGATATCTGGGTTTTGAGATAACCTAAAACATCCGTGGGCATCAATGAGCAGCTGAGAAATAGGCTGCTTTGACTTCTTTTACTGGCATATCCATTCCAGTCCATAGGCGGAATGCCTCTGCTCCTTGATAGAGCAGCATGTACTCGCCATTAAACACGGAACAACCGGCTTGTTTGGCGAGCTGCATCAGCTTGGTCTCGTAGGGATGGTAGATGATGTCCGATACAATCAGTTCCTTATGGAACATAAGGCTATCTGTAATCAGGCTCTGGTCAGCGTGGGGTTCCATTCCGACACTGGTGGCGTTGGTGAGGATGCAGCTATCCGAAAGCTCTCTCTTAAGGAGGGCATCGTCATAGTGAAATAGGCGAACTTTGCAGTTGGTCTCGTTATTTAAGTCGGAGATGATTTTTTTTGTGCGCTCCAAAAAATGACTTTCAGGACGGCAAAAAACAGAGATTTCTGACATACCATCCAAGGCAGCCTGAACCATGATGGAGGTAGCTGCACCGCCTGCACCGAGAAGAGTCATTTTTTGTCCGATGATGTCAAAGCCAGCATCCTTCACTGACAGCATGTAGCCAGTGCCGTCTGTGCTGTGTCCAGTCAGAATGCCGTCATCATTGACCACGGTGTTGACAGCTCCCGTGATTCGGGAGGCCTGTGAGAGGTTATCGCACAGAGTGCACATCAGATTTTTGTTGGGCATGGTAAGATTATAACCACGGGCATTTAAGACCTTGAGAGCTTCAACCGCCTGTGGAAGTGTGGATGTATCTACTTCAAAAGCGAGGTAGGCATAATCCAGATGCAAAAGCTGAAAGGAAAGATTGTGCATCTGTGGGGATAGACTGTGCTTGATGGGACTTCCGAGAACGGCGGTCAGTCTTGTGCTTCCAGTAATTTCTGTTTTCATAGCGTCTTTCATAGGGGGATACCTCTTTTCTTTCGATCTGCAAATTGTTTCAGGCTTTAGTGTAGCACAGAAGCAGAGAAGAAACAATACAAGAGTTGTTTTCCCTTCTTTTTTGTGATAGGATAAAAGGAATGAAAAACGAAGAAATGAAGAGTGAAAAACAAAGAATAAATAAAGAACGAACAAAGAGACAGGTGAAAACAGTGGAAAGAAAACATATATTTTTAATTGGCTTTATGGGAGCGGGAAAGAGTACAGTGGCAGCAGAACTGGCAAGACAGACCCAAAGAACTGTGATTGAGATGGATGCCAGAATTGAGAGGGAGGAGCAAAAGAAGATTTCGGACATTTTTGCGGACTTTGGCGAAGCCTATTTTCGGAGTTTGGAAACCAAGCTGTTGGAGACGATAGGAGAAGAACCGGCAGCCATTGTCTCCTGCGGCGGTGGAGCGGCGATGCGTGAGGAAAATCGAGATATCATGCACGTAGAAGGCTACACGGTACTGTTGACGGCAAAGCCAAATACCATCTATGAGAGGGTGCGTTTTAGCACGGAGAGACCGATTCTCAATCAAAATATGTCAGTGGAGTATATTCAGGAATTGATGGAAAAACGTCGCCCTGCTTATGAAGCGGCTGCGGATTTTATTGTCTGGACAGATGGAAAGAATGTCTCCCAGATAAGCCAAGAGATTTTAGAGCAGATAGAGGGAAATTCTGGCAGATAGAGAGAAGTTTTGATAGAAGATAGAGTTCGGAAAAAAGCATTTGAGGAGAAAAGGAGTTAGATAGTATGATAGCAAACCAGTACAAAGAGATGCTTCAGGCAAAGTCGGTGATTCGGGAATTGTTTCAATATGCGACGGATAGGGGAAAGGAAATCGGCTATGAGAATGTGTATGATTATAGTCTGGGCAATCCTTCGGTTCCAGTTCCTCAAAAGTTTACCGATGTGATGATGGAGCTGCTTGCAACGCAAGAGCCGGTGGCTCTGCATGGCTACAGTCCTACTTTGGGCATTCCCCAAGTGAGAGAAAAGATTGCGGCTTCTTTGGCGAAACGTTTTGGTCTTCCTTACACGATGGACGAGATTTTTATGACCTCTGGAGCAGCGGGAGCCATCGCTCATGCTCTGCGTGCGGTGAGTGTTGCGGGGGATGAGATTTTGACCTTTGCTCCGTTTTTTCCAGAGTATGGTCCCTATGTGAATCTGACAGGAGCGGTGTTGCGGGTGGTTCCGCCGAGAGTGGAAGATTTCCAGATTCATTTTGAAGCCCTTGAAGAGATGCTGAACGAGAAAACAGCGGCGGTTTTGATTAATACACCAAACAATCCGAGCGGCGTTGTCTACTCGGAGGAGACGATTCAGCGGCTTGCGGCTTTGCTGCGGGCAAGGTCAGCAGAGTACGGCCACGACATTTATCTGATTTCCGATGAACCCTATCGAGAGATTGTGTTTGATGGAGCAAAGGCTCCCTGTGTCTCTCGCTATTATGAGAATACCATTGTGTGTTATTCCTTCTCGAAATCTTTGTCTCTTCCTGGGGAGCGTATCGGCTATGTGGCAGTGAATCCAGCCTGCAAGGATGCAAAGACCATCGTGCAGATGTGCGGACAGATTTCGAGGGGCATTGGACACAACTGTCCTTCTTCCATCATTCAGCTTGCAGTAGCGGAGGTTTTGGAGGAGACAGCCGATTTGTCTGTGTACGAGAAAAATAGAAATGTACTGTACGAGGAATTGCTGCGTTTGGGCTTTTCCTGCGTGAAGCCGGATGGAACCTTCTATATTTTCCCGAAGGCTTTGGAGGAAGATGCAAAAGCGTTCTCAGAAAAGGCAAAAAAATACGACTTGATGCTAGTTCCGGGAGATAGTTTCGGTTGTGCAGGGTATTTCCGTATGTCCTACTGCATTGCACCGGAGAAGGTGGAGAGGTCTTTGGAGGCTCTGCGTCGCTTTGTGGAAGAATGCTATCCCAATCGGAATATGGAACAAAGATAAAGGTTTCTAATGTAGATTTAAAATCAAGAAGAATGCCGTCCCTCTGTGTTGCTGTCCATGCACAGCCAGCACAAAGAGACGGCTTTTTGGATAAACCTTCATGCACCCGACTGAGGGAGAAGGATGCACCACCTCACCATGAAAGTCTGTCGGGTGCACTCGGCATCCCTGAATTTAGGCTGCCTGTCGGCAGCGGGACCTTCAGAGGAAAGAAAGAGATGCCTAGCGTGAACAGCAGCCACATACAAAAGCCAGATAGCAGGCCATATCTCCGATTCGTTTACGATTGTAGGGATTTTCTTCCTCATAGCCAAGCTCACTGCGCCAAGAGGTATCCTGCTGCATCTGTGCCAGATAACGGGCAAGCTGATTGAATTTGACAATCAGAGAATTGTGGAGACTGGTTCGGGCAGAGTCTGCATTTGCTCTCTCTGAGAGAGAAAGAAGCGTCCACTCCGCACGGGTGTTGGCATAGCGAAAGGCCTTTTCTAAGAGTTCGTTGTAAAGTTCCAAGGCATCTTGGTCGCTTCCGATAGCGGCAAGCATCCGTCCATGCAGCCTCTCCATCTCCTCAAAAGAGAGACTAAGGGGCATGGTTTGGTATTCTTCATAAGCATTCATAGCAATTACCATCCTTCTTTCACAGAGTTTCCATCGTATTTTTTCTATCATACCACAGTTTAGGCTTTTTTGACACGGAAATTGCTCTTTTTTCATAGACTGAATCATGGATAGAAAGAAAAGAGAAAGGATAGAAAACGATTATGAGAATCCGAAAACATGCAAAATGCTTGGCATGGGGGCTGCTGTTCTCTGTTCTGGGAGTAGCAGGACTCAGTGGCTGTCAAGAAAGCAGCAGCGAAACAATGCTTACGCCTGTGGTTTTGAATGAGGTGGCACATTCTATTTTTTATGCACCCCAGTATGTTGCGTTGGAACAGGGCTATTTTGAGGAAGAGGGCTTAAATCTCACCTTGGTCACCGGATTTGGAGCAGACAAAACCATGAGTGCCTTGGTCTCGGGGGAGGCGGACATTGGATTTATGGGGTCAGAAGCCAGTATTTACACCTACCAAAACGGAGCCGAGGACTATGCCGTAAATTTTGCCCAGCTTACCCAGAGAGCCGGAAACTTTCTGGTAGCGAGGGAGCCGGATGACGACTTTCGCTGGGAAAAGTTGATAGGCAAGAAAGTGTTAGGAGGGCGGGCAGGTGGTATGCCGGAGATGGTATTTGAGTATATCTTACATGCCAACGGCATAGAGCCAAAGACAGATGTGACGATAGATCAGAGCATTGATTTTGGTTTGACAGCGGCAGCCTTCACGAGCAGCGATGCGGATTATACGGTGGAATTTGAACCTCATGCGACGGCGTTGGAACAAGAGGGAAGCGGCTATGTGGTGGCTTCTCTGGGAGTGGATTCTGGCTATGTTCCTTATACGGCTTATGCAGCCAAGAAGAGTTATCTGGAGGAGCATCCAGATACCATTCAGCGTTTCACCAATGCCATTCAAAAAGGTCTACTCTATGTCAATACGCACACAGCAGAGGAAATTGCAAGGGTTATCGCCCCGCAGTTTGCCGAGACGGACATAAAAACCATAAGTACCATCGTGGAGAGGTATCAAGCACAGGATACATGGAAGGAAGACAGTATTTTTACGGAAGATAGTTTTCTTCTGCTTCAAAATATTTTGGAGGAGGCAGGGGAGTTGGAAGGCAGAGTGCCATATGAGGAGCTTGTGACCACGATGTTCTCAGAAAAAGCGGCCAAGGAAGAGTGAGAATGCTTGGGAATAGGGAGGGTAGAAAAAAATACGGGTCAGTGCAAATAAGCGGTGCAGACAGCTCCAAAATATGATAAGATAAAACATAAACCAATTCGCAAAAAAATGCATACAAACATGTGCAAAAAAAGACGCTAGACAAGGAGAAAAGAAATGAAATTACAAGAATTAAGAGAGGTTTTGTACCTTGCAATGAGTGGAGAAGAAATCGCCGGAGCCAATCTTTTGGTATTGAAAGAAGGAAAAGAAATCTGCTATCTCGAAGCCGGTTATGCAAATAGAGAAGAGGAAATTCCGATTCGCAGAGACAGCATCTTTCGCCTGTATTCCATGACGAAACCCATCACAGCGGCGGCAGTGCTGTCCTTGGTAGAAAAAGGAAAGTTGGATTTGAATGAGCCGGTATCCAAATATTTGTCAGGTTTTAGAGCTCAGAAAAAGATAGAAAACGGAAGCTTGCTTCCGGTGGAGAGGGAGATGCGGCTTGTGCATCTCCTGTCCATGACTTCTGGATTGGTGTACGATGGAGCGACAGAACCTGAGCGGGAGACAGGCAAACTGTTTGCGGAGATTTTGGAGCGAATGGATGGAGAGAGACCGATGAGTACGCAGGAGTTTGCCAACCGTCTGGGAGGAATTCCTCTGGCATTTGAGCCGGGAAGTTCTTGGAAGTATGGAACTTCTGCAGATGTTTTGGGAGCTGTGGTGGAGCTGGTTTCAGGCATGTCTTTGCCAGACTACTTAAATCAGACCTTTTTTGAGCCTCTTGAAATGAAGGACACTGGTTTTTTTGTGCCAGAGGAAAAACAAAAACGCCTTGTAAAAGCTTATAAAAAGGATGAAAAAGGAGGCTTATCTCTGTATACAGGGAGCCATTTGGGCATCCAAAATGAAATGAAACACCTTCCGGCTTTTGCCTCTGGAGGAGCTGGTTTGGTCTCCACGATAGACGATTATGCGGCTTTTGCTTCCATGCTACAGCAAGGAGGAAGTTGGCAGGGCAAGAGAATTTTGCGACCCCGCACGGTGGAATTCTTGACTTCCGCACGTTTAAATGCTGTGCAGAAGGCGGCATTTGGAAACTGGGTGGGCCTAGAGGGCTTTTCCTATGGAAATCTGATGCGTGTGATGCAGGATTGTGGACAGGCTTGTTTGTTGGGCACGGAGGGAGAGTACGGCTGGGATGGCTGGATGGGGGCATATTTCAGCAATCATCCCAAGGAGAAAGTCAGCTTTTTGTTCCTGATGAATATGCCGAATGCTGGTACCACCTCCTTGGTGCGCAAACTAAAAAATATTGTGATTAGCTCTTTAGAATGATGGAGGGGCAAAAAATAAAATAGAGAAAAGAAAAAAAGACAAGGTTTGATAAGGGAGGAATTCGGATGGGAGACATTGAATTTGCACAAAAACTGGTAAAAGAAATGGATAAAAAAACCTTGCAGGCAGCATTACGCTTGGCAAGTAAGAACGGATTTGTGGTACAGGGGTTTACAAAAAACTTACATCTGGCCCCCATTTCTAGGATAGTTGCCGCTATGGAAAAGAGAAAGAAGGGGATGGGGGTGCATCAGAGCAGTATCTTTCTTTGCGCAGTGGCAGAGCTGGATGGAGATAGCCAACCGGTAAGACAGGCAAGAAAATGGACAGGCAGTACGAGAGGACAATTGGAGCTTATCATGGATATGGAACGGGGAGGAAACCAGATCCTGTTGCAGACAGAGAAAGTGGAACCGGTAGAGCAGAGGGAAGAAAAAGAAGAAAACCAAGAAGAAAGCAAAGCAGGGAAAGAAAGCCAAGACGAAGAAGCTGTTGAACAAAGAGAAGCAATGGCACAGGCAGAAGAAAAGCGAGTTCCCGATTCCATGCCGGAGGAGAAGGCGGAAGCTTTGGAACAGGGAAAAATCAAAAAGTTACAGGCTAAGTTGCAGGAACTTAAGATTGGAGCAGACAATCTAAATAGAGAGAAGGAACAGCTTAAAAAGGACAGGGGAAGATTGGAGCGTAATTATATTAAGGCTCAGGCTGACTTAGAGGGATTGAGGGAACAGTGTAAGAGTCTGGAGGCAGAGAGAAACGAATATCGGCAGCAGAAAGAAGAAATGCAGAAGGAACTCGAGAGATATCAGCAGCTTTTTGAAAGATTGCCTAAGGTGCTTTGCTTCTCCAAAAAACAATTGAACAGTGGGATGTTCCCTCTCAATCGCATCGAACAGCACAGGGAGTGGGAGCCGGAATTGGCAGAGACGGTGGACTGGAAGGAATATAGGGAGATTTGGGTGACGGAGTGTGATTTTAGTTATCCGGAGGTTTGTTTGATTAGGAAAGCAGCAAGGGGAAAATTGGTTGTCGCAAGAAATTTAAGTGCTTTGATTACGAAAGTAGGAGGAATTCACGATGGATATGCAAGATAGACAATATATAGGAATTTTAGCAACGGAGGACGATGAGGAAGAGGGAAGAGACAATGTGTTTATTAACAAAGGTTCGTATGTACAATATAGAGTAAAATCCCTGTTGCTTCCACAGGAAAGTCCCAATTTTGTGACGGGATTCATCAGTTCCTTTGAAGATGATTTTGAAATCAATGACGATGAATATTCCAAAGAAGAAGAGAGAATTGAAAATTTTAAAAATGTGGTGAAAGACAAACTGTTTATCTATTCATATAAAACCAATGAGAGTGGACATGCCAATCTTACAAGTCGAAAAACAAATTTAGTCAAAAAACCACTGCGATTTACAAATGAGATGTATTATTATGCGATTCCTGTATTTTGCTCCAAAAACAATGAGACGGTGCAGGAATGGGAACTGGATAAGAACTGGCGGTTGTTTCGGGAATATAAGAACAAAGAGGAGTTTATTGAATTCATAAGGCAAAAACAGAACGTAGGAAGCACGTATGGATATTACACAGAGGCCTTTGTGCCTTCTTTTGTTCTATGGATGGAGGAAGATGGCAGCATGTATGCCATCGGACATGTCACGGACACCAAGCAGAACACACAGGGCGGTCTTCTGATTGAAAGCGATTGGCTCTCCGTCATCAACATTGACGAATATGCCGAATATTGGGTGTACCAGCCCACCTTAAATCCAACCTTGTTGTACATGCCAGAGGAGATTTATACCAAGCTGGAGGACAGCCTGTTAAAGTTGCCAAAAGCGGAAAAGAGCGAAAAGACGGTGGAAGCGACAAAAGAGGAGGAGAGGGAAGAAGAGGAGCAAGAGGAAAAAGAAGAGAAAGACGACAAAAAAGAAGGAAAAGAGGAAGAGATAGGGGAAGTTCCTCCCAAAGAGGAGAGGCTGCTGGAGATTAATGCGAGCAAAAAGACGGATGAATTGATTATTGAGGCGATGGATTACCACAGCCAAAAACGAAATTTATTTTATAACATGAAAGATTTTGTCAACATTCATACTGCCCTAAAGTGCAACAGTTTGGTCATTCTCTCAGGCTTAAGTGGAACAGGAAAATCGGCGATTGTTGACATCTATGCCCGTGCACTGGGCATCAACAACAGCACAAATCCAGACGAAAATCGCCTGCTCTTTATTCCAGTGCGTCCCTCTTGGAACGATGACTCGGACTTGTTGGGCTATGTGGACTTGGTACATATGGTATATCGAGCCTCCGATTCTGGTTTTGTGGATCTTTTGGTTCGAGCACAGAAAGATGAGAACAAAAATAAGCTGTTTTTGGTCTGCTTTGATGAGATGAATCTGGCAAGAGTGGAGCATTATTTCAGCCAATTTTTGTCTCTTTTGGAGAGACCTTCCAGCCAGAGAGAATTGCAATTATATGACAAACAGTACAGCGGACGTTTATACAACTCGGCAGAGTATCCGAGCCGCATTCAGATAGGAGACAATGTAAAATTCATCGGAACGGTTAACATTGACGAGTCCACCTACCATTTCTCGGACAAGGTTTTGGATAGAGCCAATGTGATTCAGTTGGATGTGCTGGATTATTCCAAACAATGGGAAAAGAAGAAATATGGCTCCTTGGTAAACATCAATTGGACGATGGACGATTACATTGCCATCACAAAAAGCAGTTCAGAGGAAGATATGCAGGAGGTGCATCGATTGCTGTGGGAGATTCACTCGCTGCTGCACAGAGCCAACTCCAAATACGGGGTTGGTCCTAGAATTGTAAAGAACATAGACCTGTATTTGTGGAACCTTCCCAAGAGCGGAGTTGGGGGCTTTTCCTTCTCCGATGGAATCGACTTACAGATTGCCCAGAGGGTGCTCACAAAGGTGAGGGGACCGGAAAACCAATTGGGAGAAATTCTAAACAGCAGAAGCGAGCATAATTTCCATCAGATCTTTGATGCGTATGCACATCTCTCGGACTTTAAATTGTGCAGGGAGACGGTGTCCCAAAAACAAAAGGAGTTGGAGTCATATGGATACTGTATTTAAGTTGCCCTTTACCTTACAAGTGATTAAGCGTTTTCCTAAAGTTTCCTGTCAGGAGGGGCAACTCTTTGTGAGAGAGAAGCAGGAGGTGGAAAAAAGCGGGGTGGTGACGCTCTCCGTTGAGGAGAACGATGACATAGAGCTTTTGTTTGACTCGGAGGATCCCCAAGCCAGACTGTATTTGGAAGCCTTGGATAGGCTTTCTCTTCCGGATGGGCAGATGGACTACGATGCAGAGGGACGCAGGTATCGAAGACCAGCCAAGGAGGCCTTTGTGCTCTATCGGGCAAACAGCGGTGTGGACGCTCTCTGCGTGGACTGCTTTGAGATTTCCGTGTTCTGTGAACATACTTGGTACTATGGAAGTTTGCAGGTGCTGCCAAAACCAATGAACATCGAAGAGTGGAAGCAGATGAAGGAAGAGCTGGAAAAGGAGATGGTGGGGCTGTCTCAGGATTTGCTGCGCAGAAGCATAGGCCTAGAGCGGCAGAAAATCCGCGAGCTGCCTCCCGAAATCCTGCACGATTTTGTCATGATGAAAAGCTCGGCACAGTCGGTATTTGCGGCTTTGACGGACATTGCCAAGAATCCCAGATGCGAGATTGCAACCCAATACAAAAGAGTGGGAAACAGCCGAATTTGCCGCTTGGATGAGAAGAGTATGCGTCGTTATGCGACCAGAGCCGGCTCGGAACCGACTTATGAGGTGCCGGAGAAGGTGACCAAGTATGACATTCAGGACAATCGCCTCCTAAAGAGAATGGTGCTGGACTATGAAAAACGCCTCAATCGTTTCTTGGAGCTTTTGGAAGACGAATATGGGGAAAAAACTCTGCAGCAAAATCGGTTGGGGAAGAGCATCACGGAGTTTTATCAGCTGGCTCAGAAACTGAAAAAAATGACCTTATTGCTTCGCACCAAGGATTGGTATTTGGAGGTAGGAGATGTCATGCAGCCCTACATTCCGCATTCGTTTATTATGGACACTCGCTACAATATCCTGTATCAGATGTGGCTGAAGGGAAAAGAGGAGGGCTTTCCGATGGAATTTCCCAGTCAGCCCTCCTATGCTTGGAGGCAGAGTAGCTATCTCTATGAAATTTGGTGTTATGTCAAGATTGTGCATTTGCTGGCGGAGGAGTTTGAGTTAGAGGAAGAAAGTTGGAAAAGCCTGTTTTCGGAGAGGACATGGTTGCCTTTTCTGCATGAGGGCAGTGCCATCGGTCTCTATAACGATGCGGTCTCTTTAAAGCTGGTGTATGACAGGCCTTTAAGCAGCAGCAGTAAGGATACCAACCTGCAGGAACCACTTTATATTGCCAAGACGCAGGAATATTCCAAACAGCACAATCGTCCCGATATTTTGATTCATGTGTATGACCGAAAGAAAGAATGGTACATCGGAGCCATTGTGTTGGAATGTAAGTACAGGAAGTTGAATTCCTTTTGGAATGAGAGCAACGAACGTTCCAGCATCGGACAGCTGCAAGCTTACTACAACAACACACGTTCGGAATTTTTGTTTGGAGGGAAGGGCAAAAGACTCAACATCCGTCCGGTGAAAAAAGTGATAGTGCTGACTCCAGATGTGCAGGGAGAGGGAAAGAGGCAGGAAGACTTTGGAATTCTGATAAAGACATTTAAGCCGTTGGAGACGGAGGAATTGGGGCTTTCTTTGAGAGGAGAATTGCTGGGCTTGATTTTGGAACTCAGGGGAATCAGCGAGGAACTGCAAGCCTAAGAGAAAAGAAAAAAGCGAAAAGGAAAAGAAAAAAAGATTGACAAGAATAGTAAATTGTGGTAATCTGTCCGTAAGTTAGTGATAACTAACTCAGAAAAGGAGGAAACATTCATGGTAGTGGGATTGATTTTATTAGCTCTTTTTCTTGTTGCAATTTATGGAATTAAGGGATATTTAAAGAGATTGTTGGCAAAAAATTGCCATATTTAAGAATAAGGAGGCGTATTGGTATGAGCATTGTGATTATAGGGGGGCATGACCGCATGGTCAGTCATTATAAGAGGATTTGCAAATCCTATCAGTGTAAGGCAAAAGTATTCACACAGATGAGTGCAGATTTGGATAAACAGATTGGGACACCGGATGTGCTGGTGTTGTTTACCAATACCGTATCTCACAAAATGATAAAGTGTGCGTTGGACGAGGTGGACAGTTCCAGAACCGAGATTGTGCGGAGTCACAGCAGCAGCGGGAACGCTTTGACTGAGATTTTGAATCAGGTCTGTTACTCCGCTTCATAAAGAGTAATTCATTATCCTATTTTTTGACTCCAAAAAAGGCTTGTAAAAACAAAATTTTGTTTTTAGCAAGCCTTTTTTAGGTATTAAAGTCCGTTTCTCACTGCAATCATCTGAGCCGCAATCGATATCGCAATTTCCGCTGGAGTCTGAGCTCCGATGTCCAAACCAATGGGTGTGACGATGCGGGCCAAATCGCTGTCGGGAAAGCCGTCCTCCCGCAGGGTGGCAAAAACCGCCGCTTTTTTCTTTCGACTCCCCACAACGCCGATGTAACGAGCCGGTGTGTGTAGGGCAAATCTTTGCACATCGGTGTCCCACACATGCCCTCGAGTCAGCACTACGATGGAATCGCCTTCCTTGACATGGATGCTTTCATCCAAATGTAAGAAAGAAATGTGGCGCAGTTCCTCCGCAGTGGGAAAGAGAGCGGGGGTGAGAAATTCGGGGCGGTCATCGCTCACAATGCAGCGGAATTTCAGATGGGAGAGAAGAGGAACCAGCTCCTGAGAGATGTGTCCACCTCCAAAGATAAAAACGCGGCTGCCATCCACCATTTTTTCAAAATAGCAGTCCTCTCCGGAAAGCGTGGCTATGCCATAGGGACCGGAGAAGGAGCCTGCCACTTCTGGTGGCAGCTGCCCAAAGAGGCGGGAGGGACTGGCTGCATTCAGAGGAAGGCAGAGCCAAAAGACCTCCCTTTTAGAAAAGAGAGTGGAAATTTCGCTCACAAAACGAAGCGTTTCGGGGGAGGAAAGAAAGGGAGTGAAGAGGACATCGACCTCTCCGCCGCAAACCATGCCCAGATTTTGCACCTCCTCTGTGTTTAAGACAAAGTGGCGAAGAAAACCGACAGAAGAAGGCTCCTTTGCGTGTGAGCATAGCCATTCCTGGGCCAAGAGAGCGGCTTGATGCTCCAACGCACCTCCGCCTATGGTTCCCCCTAGAATACCATTCGAGCAAACCAACATATGGGCACCAGCTCCTCTCGGAGCGGAGCCGTGGGAGCGAACCACAGAGAGCAGCATCAGAGATTCCTGCTGCAAAAGACGCTGTTGTAATGTTTGAAAAATCATTTCCATAGATAAAAACCTCCCTAATGCTGAGTCTATGCCTATGCCTGAAGGAGCAGCAGGTCACTGCTCTGAAAATACAGGGTTTTGGGCAGTTCTTTTGGATATGTTTCTTTTGCAAAACGCCACCAAATGGGGGGCGTGTCCTTGTCCTGTCCTTGGATGCGAAATTGTAAAATCCATTCAAAGGGTTCCTCCATCTCTCCGCAAAAGTGCACCGAGATAGGATGACAGGAAGGACCTGCTGTGGGCTGTATGGAGAAAGCATGGGCACGGATGCCAACGGCACAAAGTGCCTCTGGAATTTCATAAGGCAGGGTGAGAGCCAACTTCCACTCGGGAATCTGTAGGCTGTGGCTGCCGGTCTTTTGGGCAAAGGCAATATTTTTACAGCCAGTGATGCGAGCACCTGCCACGGTCTTGGGGCAGGAAAACACGGATTTGACATTGCCATGAGAGAAAATATGCCCATTATCCATCAGAGCGAGGCGTTCGCACATATGGTAGGCCTCGTCTCGGTTGTGCGTCACAAGGATGGTATC
>JAUNGR010000018.1 GCA_030524485.1 bacterium
GTATGCAAGATTAAGAAAGGAGATAGCACTCCTCCCACCGCCTAAAGGCAATGGGTTTCCGTGCTAAAAATTTTTATGAAAAGAAGAGTAGTAGTGACCGGTATGGGGGCAGTTACTCCTGTTGGAAATGACGTTGAGACATTTTGGAAGGCATTGAAGGAAAAAAAGGTTGGAATTGGACCTATCACAAAGTTTGATACCACAGAATATAAGGCGAAATTGGCAGCGGAATTGAAGGATTTTGATGCAAAGCAGTACATGGACGCGAAGGCAGCCAGAAGAATGGAGCCTTTCTCCCAGTATGCGGTGGCAGCAACCAAGATGGCACTGGAGGATGCAGGAATTGATATGGAGAAGGAAGATGCCTTCCGTGTCGGCGTGAGCATTGGTTCCGGAATCGGAAGCCTGCAGGCAGTGGAGAGGGAGCATAAGAAACTCTTGGAAAAGGGACCTTCCCGTGTGAATCCTCTCTTGGTTCCGTTAATGATTAGCAACATGGCAGCTGGAAATGTAGCCATTCAGTTTGGCTTAAAGGGCAAGTGTATCAATGTGGTGACTGCCTGTGCGACAGGAACCCATTCCATCGGTGAGGCCTTCCGTTCGATTCAGTACGGAGAGGCGGATGTGATGGCAGCAGGTGGAACGGAGGCCAGCATCACTCCGATTGGGGTTGCCGGATTTACTGCACTGACCGCATTGTCCGAGAGCACAGACCCACTGCGGGCATCCATTCCGTTTGACAAGGATAGAAATGGTTTTGTGATGGGAGAGGGTGCCGGTGTGGTGATTTTGGAGTCCTTGGAACACGCTCAGGCAAGAAATGCCCATATTTATGCAGAGGTTGTTGGATATGGTGCGACCTGCGACGCTTATCACATCACTTCTCCGGCGGAGGACGGCAGCGGTGCGGCAAGAGCCATGACGGATGCCATCAAGGATGCAGGCATTGAACCAGAACAGATTGACTATGTGAATGCACATGGTACCGGCACACATCACAACGATTTGTTTGAGACCAAAGCCATCAAATTGGCTTTGGGAGAGCACGCATATCAAGTGAAAATCAATTCCACAAAGTCCATGATAGGACATTTGCTCGGAGCAGCAGGCGGTGTGGAGTTTATCACCTGTGTGAAGTCCATTGAGGATGGATTTGTGCACGCAACGGCAGGTCTGGAGCAGGAAGATGAGGGCTGTGATTTGAATTATATGAAGGGCGAGGGAGTGGAGATGGAAGTGAATTATGCCATCAGCAACTCTCTGGGCTTTGGCGGTCACAATGGTAGCCTTGTGGTAAAAAAGTTTGTCTGATACCAGCGTCAAACAGAGGAAAAGCGTTTGGCAGCAGGAAAGGAATGAGGATAAGAATGGATATTCAAACAGTTTTGACATTGATTCAAGCAGTTTCGGACTCCAATCTGACGGGATTTGAGTTGGAGGAGGGAAATCTTAGACTGACCTTAAAGAGAGAGAATGGAACAGTTGCTGCAAGCTCTGTTTTGAACTCTGGCACAGAAAAGAGAGAGAAAAAGAATGAGGTTGTGAAGGAGGAGCAGCCGCAGGCAGCACCGAGTGTGGAGCAGGCGGAAGCACCCAAGGCCTCAGAAACGGTTTCGATTGCTTCGGATAAGGTTGTGGTTTCCCCTCTGGTTGGAATCTTTTACTCCTCCCCCTCTCCGGATGCTCCGCCTTTTGTGAAGGTAGGAGATACGGTAAAGAAGGGACAGGTAATTGGCATCATTGAAGCGATGAAGCTGATGAATGAGATTGAGAGTGAATACGACGGCGTGGTGGAAGCGATTTTGGTGGAGAACGAGGATGTGGTGGAGTACGGACAGCCACTGTTTCGGATTCACTAAAAAAGAGCAGAAAGGACGGAAGAGCTATGTTAGGAATTAAGGAAATTCAGGAGATTATCCCGCATCGTCATCCTTTTTTGCTGGTGGACTGTATTGAGGAGCTGGAACCAGGGGTGCGTGCGGTAGGTTATAAGTCGGTGAGTTACAACGAGCCTTTTTTTGCGGGACATTTTCCGCAGGAGCCGGTGATGCCGGGGGTTTTGATTGTGGAAGCTCTGGCCCAGACGGGAGCGGTGGCCATTCTTAGCTGTGAGGCGAACAAGGGAAAAATTGCTTATTTTGGTGCCATTAACAATGCAAAGTTCAAGAAAAAGGTGATTCCGGGAGACAGACTGCGTTTGGAATGTGAAATTATCAAACAGAAAGGCCCAGTTGGTGTGGGAAAAGCGACTGCAACGGTGGATGGAAAGGTTGCGGTCAGTGCGGAATTGACATTTATGATTGGATAGGAGAACGTGGCGATGTTTCATAAAATACTGATTGCCAACAGAGGCGAGATTGCGGTACGGATCATCCGTGCCTGTAGGGAAATGGGAATCAAGACGGTTGCTGTGTACTCGGAGGCGGATAGGGAGGCTCTGCACACCTTACTGGCCGATGAGGCAATCTGTATCGGGCCGGCTTCTTCTTTGGAGAGTTATCTGAACATGGAGAGAATCTTGAGTGCAACGGTTGCGATGAAGGCAGATGCCATTCATCCAGGCTTTGGTTTTCTCTCCGAAAATGCCAGATTTGCAGAATTATGTCAAAAATGCCACATTGCCTTTATCGGGCCGTCTGCACAGATCATTCATAAGATGGGAAATAAGTCCGAGGCGAGAAAAACGATGATGGAGGCCAATGTTCCTGTGGTTCCGGGAAGCCGTGAACCCGTGTATACGGTGGAAGAGGCCGAGAAGATGGCCGAGGAGATTGGCTATCCGGTGATGATTAAGGCATCTTCTGGCGGAGGTGGCAAGGGAATGCGTATTTCTCGAAGCAGCGAGGACTTTGCGGCCAATTTCCAAAATGCACAGATGGAGTCTATCAATGGATTTTCGGACGATACCATGTACATTGAGAAGTATATTGAGCAACCTCGCCACATTGAATTTCAGATTTTAGCGGACAAATACGGAAATGTGCTGCATCTGGGAGAGCGTGACTGCTCCATTCAGAGACGGCATCAGAAGGTGATGGAGGAGTCTCCATCCGCTGCGATTTCGCCAGAGTTGCGTAAGCAGATGGGAGAGATGGCCGTTCGGGCTGCAAAAGCCGTGAATTATGAGAATGCTGGAACCATCGAATTTTTGTTGGACAAAAATAAACAGTTTTATTTTATGGAAATGAACACCCGAATTCAGGTGGAGCATCCAGTCACAGAGATGGTGACAGGCATTGATTTGATTCAAGAGCAGATTCGGATTGCGGCGGGGGAGAAACTTTCTCTGCGTCAGGAGGACATTCACATCAATGGCCATGCGATTGAGTGTAGAATCAATGCCGAGAATCCTTCCAAGCACTTTATGCCCTGTCCAGGACTTATCACCAATGTACATGTGCCAGGAGGAAATGGCGTGCGAATTGATACGGCAATCTATAACAACTACCGAGTGCCGCCCAACTACGATTCGATGCTTTTAAAGTTGATTGTGCATGGCAATGACAGAGCGAGTGCGATTGAGAAGATGAGAAGTGCTTTGGGAGAGCTGATTATTGAGGGCATAGAGACCAATCTGGACTTTGAGTATGAGATCATCAACAACGAAGATTTCCAGAAGGGAAACATTGATACGGATTTCATTCCCAAGCATTTTAATGTATAAAACAGAGGAAGGCTTGCGAGAGCACTTTGTGTGGCCGAATCTGGCATCATAAATCATAATAAAAAAAGAGACTGCGAATAAGAAAGAGCATTGGAAGGGAGAATCGGACTATGCTTCGGGATATGTTTAAGAAAACGTACACAAGATTAGACAGCAAATATAGAAGTGATAGAAGTGCGGATGGGCAGGAAGAGCCGAATATTCCGGAAGGCTTGTGGCGTAAGTGCAACAAGTGTGGCCGTCCGATTTATACGGAAGATGTCATAGAAAATTTTTATGTTTGTCCAAAGTGCAAGGGATATTTTCGGGTTCATGCCTACCGCCGTTTTGAGATGATTGCAGATACGGATTCTTTTGAGGAGTGGGATAAGGAGATGGACTTCGTCAATCCCTTAGACTTTGCAGGATATGAGAAGAAGTTTCAGGCAGTCAAGGAAAAAACGAACTTGAACGAAGCCATTGTGACAGGCAAGGTTTTGATTGAGGGAGAGGCAGCGGTGATGGGAGTCTGTGATTCCCGCTTCTTTATGAGTAGTATGGGCTATAACGTCGGGGAGAAGATTACCAGAGCGGTGGAGAGAGCGACCGAGGAGAGGCTTCCGGTGATTCTATACTGCTGTTCGGGTGGTGCTAGAATGCAGGAAGGTCTGGTTTCTCTGATGCAGATGGCAAAAACTTCAGCTGCTCTAAAGAGGCATCAGGATGCAGGGCTTTTGTATGTGACGGTGCTGACTGACCCGACAACAGGCGGTGTGACAGCGAGTTTTGCGATGTTGGGAGACTTGATTCTGGCAGAACCTGGAGCCTTGATTGGTTTTGCAGGGCCGAGAGTCATTGAGCAGACCATAGGACAAAAGCTGCCAGAAGGCTTCCAGAGAGCGGAGTTTTTGCTGGAGCATGGTTTTGTGGACTGCATTGTGGAACGGAAGGAGCAGAAGGCTTTTCTGGCTAAGATTTTAAGGATGCACAGGGCAAGCACAAAGGCACAGGGCATACGGAATCTGTTTGAGAGCGAGATGGCAAAAGCAGCCGAGCTGCAGATGCAGGAAGAAAATCCAAAGGAGAGCAAACAGGGGGAGGAAAGCAAGGAGAGCAAGCGTGACGGTGGCAAAAAGACGGCATGGGATACGGTGCTGCTTTCCAGAAAGGCAAGTCGTCCGCCAGCCTCTTCTTATATTCAAGCTTTGTTTACGGATTTTATTGAGTGTCACGGAGACCGTCTCTATCGGGATGACGGAGCGATTGTGGGAGGCATTGCCCTCTTTCATGGCTGTCCAGTCACGGTGATTGCTCAGGAAAAGGGAAAAAATACGAAGGATAATATTAAGTGCAATTTTGGAATGCCGTCGCCGGAAGGGTATCGAAAGGCTTTACGTCTGATGAAGCAGGCGGAAAAATTTAATAGACCGGTCATTTGCTTGGTGGACACCCCCGGAGCTTTCTGTGGCATGGAAGCGGAGGAGAGAGGACAGGGCGAGGCGATAGCCCGCAACCTGTTTGAGATGTCCTCTTTGAAGGTTCCGGTGTTGACTCTTGTGATTGGAGAGGGCGGCAGCGGAGGTGCATTGGCTTTGGCTGTTTCCAATGAGGTTTGGATGATGGAAAATGCCGTGTACTCAATTTTATCGCCGGAGGGCTTTGCCAGCATTTTATGGAAGGACAGCAAGAAGGCAGCGGAGGCCGCTAGGGTGATGAAAATGACCTCAAGAGACCTTCTGGAAATGGGATTGATTGAGAAAGTGATTGCAGAGCCAGAACCGGTGGAGATGAAAAATCTGCCGGAGATCGCAAAAGAGATAGAGAACTCGGTGCAGGAATTTTTGGAGAAGTACGGCAGAATGTCTGAGGCGGAAGTGGTGGAGCACAGATATCGCAGATTTCGGAGGATGTGATGAGTGGTTTGATTCTGGGGGCAGAATTTCCTGTCATTCAGGGAGGGATGGGAGTGGGTATAAGCCTCTCCTCTCTGGCAGGACATGTGGCAAAAGAGGGGGGAGTCGGAATCATTTCGACAGCCCAGATCGGATTTCGGGAGCCAGATTTTTATGAACAGCCCCTGAAGGCCAATCTGCGTGCCATTGGGAAAGAGTTGGCAAGAGCAAGAGAGCTTGCAAACGGCGGCATGTTGGGGTTTAATATTATGGTTGCGACCAAGAATTACAAGGAATATGTTAAGGAAGCGGTACGTTGTGGTACAGATGTCATCATCTCCGGTGCAGGGCTGCCGGTGAGTCTGCCGGAGTATGTGAGAGAGGCTGAGACTGAGATGCAGCTAGTAGAAAGACATACCTTGCTGGCTCCGATTGTGTCCTCGGAGAAATCAGCCTCCGTGATTTGCAAGTTGTGGGACAGAAAATATAAGACAGTTCCAGATTTTGTGGTGATAGAGGGACCTTTGGCAGGAGGTCATCTGGGTTTTTCTTTGGAGACGCTGCATGAGCTTGGAGCAGATACCGACAATGTGCCTAAGAGTTTTCAGGCAGACATGTATGAGAGAGAAATCCGTAACATTTGTACACTAGTGAGAGATTATGCAAAGAAGTATCAAAAGGAGATACCAGTCATTTTGGCAGGTGGCATCTACGACAGAGCGGACGTGCTGCACGCACGCACATTAGGAGTGGATGGGGTGCAGGTGGCCACTCGTTTTGTGACCACAGAGGAGTGTGATGCACCTCAGAGCTATAAAGATGCTTATATTCGAGCAAAAAAAGAGGACATTGTTATTACCAAGAGTCCAGTGGGAATGCCAGGAAGAGCGATTCGGAATGCATTTTTGGAGCAGGTACAGAGAGAGGGAAGAATCGCCATAGAGCATTGCTATCAGTGTCTGGAGAAGTGTGACAGGGCTTCGATTCCGTATTGCATCACCAAGGCCTTGGTGAATGCCGCAAATGGGGATTTGGAACATGCACTGTTGTTTTGCGGAAGCAATGCCTACCGTGCAGAGAAAATGGAGACGGTGGCAGAGGTTATGGCGGATTTGAGAGTAAACTGACTTCATTTTGAACATACAATATTATATTAACAGTGACTTGTTTTAGATGATAGCCGTAAGAAAAAAGGAATAAGCGAAGACCAAAATCAGGAATTCGCTTATTTTTTTGTTGACAAAGAATAGTTCTATATAGTACTATTCGATATAGGACAATAAAAAAGGAGGGGAAGGTATGGATGAGCAGCCTGTACCCATTGGAATTCGAATCGCTCAGATAAAATTGCTTCAGGGACGAATTTTTGAGGCGTTGTTGAAGGAGCATCTAAAAAGAGAGCTGAATGCTTCGCAGGTGAATATTTTGTTTCAGCTGTGGGAGGAGGACAATATCAGCATTCGAGAGTTGAGCGAGAGAAGCAAGTTGGCAAAGACCACTCTTACGAGTATGCTAGACCGACTGGAGCAGGCCGGATGGGTAAAAAGGGAGAATAATCCGACAAACAGAAGAGAGGTTCGCATTCTCCTATCAGATGGGGCATTTCAGGCAGAGAAAGAGTGTTATGAGGCCTTTTGGAGGATGCAGGCTATCAATTTTAAGGGCTTTCAGGAAGAGGAAAAAGCGAAACTTAATGTCTTATTGGAGCGTTTGTACCAAAATCTGGCAGAGTATGAGAAGCAGGAGCTACAGGGTAAGACAAAAGCTTAAAAATGAGAGCCTGTGCGAGAGCACGAAGGAACAGAATGGGTAAAGCAAGTAAAGTAAGAAAAGAACAACAAGGAGAAGGATAAGGAGAAAACGATGAGTCAGAGCAAAGATGAGAGATTGGGAAGTGAACCGATTCCCAAACTTATGATAAGTTTAGCGATTCCGTCGGTGATAGCACAGTTGATAAATGTGTTGTATAACATTGTAGACCGTATGTATATCGGACATATTGCAGAGATAGGAGATGTCGCCTTGACAGGTGTGGGATTGACCTTTCCTATTATTATGTTGATTTCTGCCTTCAGTGCCTTTGCCGGAGCCGGTGGTGCACCTTTGGCATCCATCCAACTCGGAAGGGGCAATAAGGAGAAGGCGGAGCAGATTTTGGGAAACAGTGTCAGTATGCTACTGTTTTTTGCGGTTGTGCTAACTGCTTTTTTTATGGTATTTAAGAGACCGCTGCTGTATATGTTTGGAGCGAGTGATAATACGATTGTGTATGCAGAGCAGTATATCACGATTTATCTGGTGGGAACGATTTTTGTGCAGATAGCCTTGGGTTTAAATATGTTTATCAGCTCTCAAGGACAGGCAAAGATAGCGATGCTGTCGGTTTTAATTGGAGCGATTATCAATATTGTACTGGACCCGATTTTTATTTTCCTGTTTGGAATGGGAGTACGGGGAGCGGCGTTGGCGACCATTCTGTCCCAGATGGTCAGTGCGATTTGGGTGCTTCGCTTTTTGCTTTCCTCCAAATCGGCATTTCAGATTAAGAAAAAGAATTTAAAGGTCAGTATGCCACTGTTGATGAACATTGCCGCTTTGGGTATCTCTCCTTTTATCATGCAGGCGACAGAGAGTGCCATTAACATCGTGTTGAACAGTGGTTTGCAGAAGTATGGCGGAGACTTGTATGTTGGTTCTATGACGATTTTACAGAGTGTGATGCAGTTGATAGTCATTCCGATTCAGGGCTTTACGCAGGGCGTACAGCCGATTATCAGCTATAATTTCGGAGCAGGGCAGTTTGACCGCGTGACCAAAACCTACAAAATTACCATGGCGATTACCTTTGCGATTGCCACCATCGCTTGTATTTTAACCACCCAATTTCCGGCTGTGTTTGCCAGTATCTTCACCAACAAAGAGGAGTTGATTCTTTTGGTGAGTCAGGTGATGCCTATTTTTATGGCGGGAATTTGGATTTTTGGAATTCAGATGGGCTGTCAGACCACTTTCCTAGGCTTGGGACAGGCAAAAATCTCCCTGTTTATTGCACTGCTCAGAAAGGTAATTCTTTTGATTCCGTTAGCCATCATTCTTCCGGCGGTGACTAACAATGTAATGGGAATCTACTATGCGGAGCCAATCTCGGATATTGTGGCAGCGACCACGGCTTTTATCTTGTTTATGATATTCCGCAAGAAGATACTGTCGAAGGAAAGTCTGGAGAAATTCGGCTGATGGGTTCGGCTTGGAGAAGTTAGGACGGAATGATATGACATGTTTGGAGTGCCTGCATCATAGGTTTAGAGCAAGAATGCCTATGATGCGGGTGCTTTTTTATGCTGAATGTTCTCTGGGCGGTTATGATGGGCTTGGGTGTGCTGTGGGGAGCGGCACACGGAAATTTGGGGGCAGTGACGAATGCTGCCTTGGAAAGTGCAAAGGAGGCAGTGACGCTTTGTATTACTATGTTAGGAATCCTATCTTTTTGGAATGGAATGTTGGAAATTGGGAGTCGGTCAGGGTTGATGGAGAAAATGGCAGAAAAATGTTCGCCCTGTCTTAGTTTTCTGTTTCCGGATTTGCCAAAGGGACATCCGGCACGAAAGGAGATAGCAGCCAATATGATAGCCAATATTCTGGGCTTGGGATGGGCGGCGACACCGGCGGGACTGAGAGCCATGCAGGAGCTTGAGAGGTTGGAGGAGGAGAGGCGAGATGGCTTTCCCAAGGGAACGGCAAACAACGAGATGTGTACCTTTTTGGTTCTCAATATCTCCTCGCTGCAGTTGTTGCCCATCACAATGATTGCGTATCGCAGCCAATATGGCAGCTTGAATCCGAGTGGAATTGTGGGGGCTGCCATGCTTGCCACTTTGGTGAGTACGGCAGCAGGAGTGCTATTTTGTAAGCTGATGACCGCTTGGGGACACACGGAAAAATAAGTGGGATTTCCCAGTGCTTTTCTATGCTCTTAAGTACTAAAAATAAAGCGATTTTAGGGAAAAAATTGTCAATAACGTGGATTGTAGAATTTAACCTTTTTTACTATAATGGGTTTCTGAACGCAGAGGGAAAAGAAACAAAAATTAGGAAAAGAAAAAGAAAAAGGAGAAGGAGAAACGACCATGCAAAAGGACATGACTTATGGGAATCCTGCCAAATTGATTATGGGGTTTACGTTTCCTATTTTTATCGGAAACATTTTTCAGCAGTTTTATAGTATGGCGGATACGGTTATTGTTGGAAAATTCGTTGGTACAACTGCATTGGCGGCGGTGGGGTCCACAGGTACCATTACATTTTTGATTATTGGTTTCCTGACAGGTCTTACAGCGGGCTTTACTGTCTTTCCGGCTCAGAGATTTGGGGCGGGAGATATGAAAGCGATGCGAAAAAGCGTAGGTTCGGCGGCGGTGCTTTCCGGAATCATTTCTGTGATTATGACCGTTTTGAGTCTGCTGTGTATGAAACCTCTGCTTACGATTATGAATACGCCGGATGATATTTTTCAGGATGCGTATTCCTATATTATGATTATTTGTGCGGGGATTGTGGCACAGGTGCTGTATAACCTGTTGGCCAGTGTGTTGAGAGCTGTGGGAAATAGCAAAACACCTCTGTACTTTTTGATTCTGGCAGCTTTGTTAAATATTGTTTTGGATTTGGTATTTATCATTGTATTTCACATGGGGGCAGCCGGAGCTGCTTATGCGACGGTGATTTCTCAGGGTGTTTCTGGTGTTCTCTGCTTGGTATACATCATTAAGGCTGTGCCGATATTGAAGCTGGAGAGGGAAGACTGGCATTTGGATTGGCATTTGGTGAAGCTGCAGGTAGGAGTTGGTTTTCCTATGGCTTTGCAGTATTCCATCACCGCAATTGGAACCATGATGGTGCAGTCCGCACTGAATATTTTGGGTTCCACAGCGGTGGCCGCCTTTACAGCGGCAAGTAAGATTGAGCAGGTGGTGACACAGGCCTATGTGGCAATGGGAACCACAATGGCA
Organism: bacterium; assembly: GCA_030524485.1. Classification (GTDB taxonomy): domain Bacteria; phylum Bacillota; class Clostridia; order Lachnospirales; family Lachnospiraceae; genus CAJMNU01. Next base: position 10,545 of record JAUNGR010000018.1, read on the forward strand.
ACGTATTGTGCACAGAATATGGGAGCCGGAAAGGTCGGACGTATCCGCAGAGGCTTCCGTTCCGCAACTTGGATGGGCTTTGCTTATTCCATCGTTGCCGGTGCATTGGTGATTTTTGTCGGAAAGTATTTGACTTATCTCTTTCTTTCCGATGTCACCACAGAGATTTTGGATTATGTGAGTGTATATCTGCTTTGTGTCGGAGTATTTTTCATTCCTCTGACCATCGTAAACCTGTACCGAAACGGAATTCAAGGCATGGGCTATGGATTGCTGCCCATGATGGCCGGTGTCGCTGAACTGCTGGGAAGAGGCGTGGTGGCACTGATTGCTTCCGCAAACAGGAGCTATGTCGGTGTATGTCTGGCAAGCCCCTTTGCGTGGGTGCTGGCAGGAGCTCTGCTTTTGGTGGTATATTTCTATATCATAAAAACCTTGTCTAAGAATAAGAGACTGGATCACAGTCAAGAGGACGAGCAGGAGAAAACGGTGGAATACGAGAAAGCCTTTGCTGGACAATAAATAGAGAAAAGGTATTCTGTGTGTGTTTCTGCCACAGAATACCTTTTTTAATATGTTGTTTTATACTTTCTCGAAACGGTCTACATTGACAACGAAGATAACCGCACCGCCCACATCAACGGAGAGGGGCATTGCCATGTAACTGGTCTGCATCGGAACGCCGGGGGCGTAAGGCGTGTTATACACAACCTGTTTACGGGTGCCGCAGTTCTCACGAATGATACGGATGATGGAATCAATCTTTTCATCCTCTGCACCAATCAACAGAGTGGTATTTCCTTTGCGAAGAAATCCGCCGGTGGAAGCAAGACGAGTAACACTAAACTTATTTTCGTTCAGTTTTTTGGTAACACGAACTTCATCATCAGGTTGAATAATAGCATAAACAATTTTCATAGAATTCTTCCCCCTTATGTTTTTCCAATTGCGGTTGCTTGATGCAATAGCAATTTTACCTTATTATACGAGAAAAACAGGAGAATTACAAGTAAAATTTTCTTAAGAAGTCATGAAAATTCAGATAATACAGAGCCGCTTTGTTTGCTTACACGCAATTCCTTTCCTTGCACCCATTGTCGGAGTATTGTATAATAAGGATTGACTAACAAAGACGAAAAATAAGGAAAATAAGAGACATAGAGACGGAACAAGAGCCGTGCGGATAGGTCAGCACAGGGATAAAAGAGAATGAGAGAGAACAAAGGACAGTAAGTGGGAGGGAATAGATTGGATAATTATGAGACCTTAAATGAGATATTGGTGAATTTGTTTCGAGATATTATGGATATTGAGCAGAAAGCGATTATCACCCCTGAATTTTCAGATATTACCAATAATGATATGCATGTAATTGAGGCAATTGGGATGGACAAACCTAAAAATATGTCAACCATTGCCAAGTCCTTATCGGTCACGGTGGGAACGCTCACGATAGCGATGAACAGTCTGGTGAAAAAGGGCTATGTTCATCGAGAGAGAAGCGAGGAAGACCGACGGGTGGTATATATTTCCCTGTCGGATAGAGGAAAAAGAGCCTATCGGCATCATGCAAAGTTCCATCAGGAGATGATACAGTCCATTCTGGAATATATGGAGCCGAAGGAGACAGAGGTGTTGGTGCGGGCATTGACGAAGTTGAATCAGTGGTTTCGAGAGCACCAGAAGGAGAATGAGAGTTAGGGAGAAAAAGAACTTTTTCCCCCCAACATCATAAAAGATAGAACAAGAAAGAGAGGATTTTCAGGTGAAATGAAACTTTTAAAACAGGTTGCCATTATTTTTTCGATTTGCTGGGTCAGTGAGATTGTGGAGCAGCTGTTGCCTTTCTCCTTTCCGGCAAGTGTAATCGGCATGATTTTGCTCTTTGTATTTTTGTTGAGCGGTGGATTGAAGATTGCTCATATTCAGGAAAAATCAGATTTTTTGCTTTCCAATATGGCATTTTTCTTCATTCCGGCAGGAGTCAGTGTGATGAACTATTTTGATGTGTTGAAAAGTTCGGCACTTCCGCTTCTGCTGGTCTGTGTCCTGACCACGGTGATTACCTTTGCGGCGACGGCGGGGGGTGTGAAACTAACGCTCTGTCTGATGCAGCAAAAGAGAAAAAAGAAATAAGAAACAAGAAACAAGAGAAAGGAAAGGGTGGACAGAATGTTAGAGTTGACAGCATCTCCTTTTTTTGGAATTGCGTTGAGTATTATTGCATTTTTTATTGGAGAGAAGATTCAGAAAAAAACCGGATTTGCCATTTGCAATCCGCTGATTATTGCGATTGTTCTTGTGATCGCTGTGCTTTCTATTTTTGGTATTTCTTATGAGTCTTATAATGTCGGTGGGACAATTATCAATATGTTTTTGGCTCCGGCGACAGCCTGTCTGGCGGTTTCCGTCTACACAAAAATTCAGATTTTAAAAGAAAATTGGCTGCCGATTGTTGTGGGCTGTACGGTGGGGTCTTTGGCTTCCATGGGCAGTGCCTATCTGCTCTGCCATCTATTTGGACTGGACGATGCCGTGGTGGTTTCTATGATACCAAAATCTGTGACCACCCCGATTGCGGTGGGAATCTCGACCTCTCACGGGGGGATTGCATCCATCACGGTGGTGGCGGTGATTTTTACAGGGATTTTTGGTAACATAGCGGCTCCCTTTCTCATCCGTCTGTTTCGAGTGAAGGATGCCATGACGGCGGGACTCAGCATAGGAGCCTGCAGCCATGCGGTGGGAACCTCAAAGGCCATTGAGCTGGGGGAGACGGAAGGAGCCATGAGTGGATTGGCCATCGGAGTCTGTGGCATTATCACGGTGCTGTTTTCCCTGTTTCTCCACTGAGTGGGATGGGAGGCGGAACCGGCTGCTTCGTCTGTTTGGAGCTTTCGTGCTAGAATACTAGGAGAAGGCTGGCAGCGAGTCCGGCAGCAGTGGAAAATAGGGCTCCGGCGAGAGTCCAGCGGGTTTTGCTCACCTTGACGCTCAAAAAATAGACACTCATGGTATAAAATACGGTCTCGGTGCAGCTCATCAATATGGAGGCGGCAAGACCGATGGGCGAGTCCGGTCCATATGTTTTAAAAAGGTCGAAGAGCAGTCCCAAAGCGGCGGAGTTTGAGATGAGTCGCACCAAAACGAGGGGAATGAGAGGCTCGGGAAGATGCAAGAAAGCCGCCGGTATTTGGAGGCATTGTCCCAAGAAATCCAAAAAGCCAGAGGCACGGAGCACGCCAATGGCACTCATCAGTCCAAGCAGAGTGGGGAAGATACCAACTACCGTCTTCATGCCTTCTCGTGCCCCATCCGTAAAATCGTCAAATACCGGTCGTTTGGAGCGAATGCCAAAGCCTATGATAGCAAATAAGAGCAGAGGCAAAAGGCTGTCGGAAAGCAGTTGTATCCCGTTTGTAAAGGAAGTCATAGTAGGGGTAGCAGAGGCAGTGGTCGTAGAAATAGCAAGCATAGACCTAGCAAGGATAGAAGCAGCCCTCACATTCTGAAACAGAGGAAACCTTGTTTTCTTTGCTGTCAGTATATGAGGGCTTTTGTTGACTTATGCTTTTTGGGAGAGCAGCCAAGAATTAAAATATTGGCGAATGACACGGAAGCTTGCCGGTGCCATATCCAAGAGAAAGGTGTGGAATTCTTTGATATCAAAGTTATCTCCCAACTCTTTTTCGGCCGTCTCTTTTAGGTCCATAATCTCCAGATAGCCGGTGTAGTACGTCAGATAGTTCGCCGGACAATCCACCATGCTGTAAAACATATCTTCTGCAACTGCGGCATCGTCGATGCCGTAATTGTTGTTGAGATAGTCTGCCACATCGTTTTTGTCCCAGTTTTTATAGTTGACGTTGTAGTCAAGCAGAGCACTCAAACCCAGAATGGCAGCGGAATTGTGAGCCAAAAGCTGCTGCAAATCGGAATGTAAGCCGTTGTCAAAGGAATAGGAGTAGTATTCGGAGTAAGTAGCCCAACCCTCAATGTAACCGGAGCAGGAGAGAATGCGTGTCAGCGGAGAGCGATTCTTCTGCATATAGTAAAGGGTTTGATAGAGGTGGCCGGGCATTCCCTCGTGAGCGAGAGTGCTGTACAGGGAAGTGGTTTGGTTGACCGATTGTCGGTTGATGTAAATGGTGTTGTTTTGCAGGTCATCAATCGGCGGAAGCAGGAAGAAAGCGGGGCTTAAGGAGGATTCTAAGGCCTTCGGAACGTATTTGAGAGTCAAAGTGGAGGAAGAATCCGCAAGGGCTGGGAAGTCCTCGGTCATCTCTGCCTGTAGATTGCTGAGGATATCCGTAGGCTCTGAGACGGAGTACAGGTAGGAATTCATCTGTTCTCTCAAATCGGGGTTAGCAGTCACCATCTTGGATATGGTTCTCAAATCGGAATCCAAACGGACCTGCAATTGTTTGTAGAGTTCTTCCATTGAGTAGGAGGTTCCGGTTTCGCTCTTGACAAGGTATTCGTAATATTCTTTTCCGTCAGGAAACGCACAGAGACCGCCGCTGTTGCCTCCTTTTCCTTTCAATGCCGTCAACTCGTCTATGAGGCTTTGGTAGGCAGGAATAAAAACTTCCGTGATGACCTTTGTGTTTTGCTCCAGATACTTCTCTTTTTCTTCTGCACTCAAATCCGAGAGCTGCGAAATCCTCTCCTCAAAGGTTTCCGTGAGGGGGTGGCTAGCAGGTGCGGTCATAGAAGCCTCACAGGAAGCAATGATGCGGTCTATGGAGCCGTCATCCAAGCCCAAACCAGCCTCTGTTTTTTGGCGTTCAAAGGCCATAATCTCCTGAAAAAGGCTGGGCACTGCCTCCAAAAGAGAGAGATATTCCTCTGCCTCTTCCTTGGAAGCGATGCGGTACTCGGACAGCAAAATCGGAAGCTGGGCCTGAACGCCTATGGTTTCGGACAGAGGCTGGGAGTAGAGTTCCAGTCCCTTTGCGGGAAGGGAGACCTCCAGATAATCTCTCAAAAGGGCATAGAGGAACTGTTGGTCTGAGGTGAGACGATTGTAGGAAATCTGGTTTAGGGTATCAAAGAGCATTTGAAGATGGTCGGACTCTTCCTGAAGTTTCACCAAAGAATATTCTCCAAAGGGGGAAGCGGTGGAGCGAATCCCATAAGCCTCGGGGTCTTTCAGAAGAAAATGAAGATAGAGAGAAGAAGATTGAGCGGCATCGCAAAAAATGGCATTGGCAAGCTCATCAAATTCTCTCTGCACCTGCAAAGACTCCTCATCCGATTTATCGTAGGATAGGTACTCGCTGTCTGTTTCTTCCTGCAAAGGGAGAGAATCCCCTTGGGGAGCCGTGCCCAAGGAACAGGCACTCAAGGGCAGAAGGAGGCACAGACAGAGCAAAAGGGGGAGTAAAAAGTTTCTTTTTGGCATAATAAAACCTCCGTGTTCAATCAAAAGATATAGGGGCATTTTGCAACGATATGTGCTGGACGTATGTCCCCCTGTCCACTGACGCTATCTTTGCATTATAGCGTAATTATTTGCAGTTTACAAGGATACAAAAAGGACTTTTGCCCCTGCCTTATTTTACGAAAAAAAAGAAGGGGATATTCCTATTCCCAAAAAGGAGAAAAAGGGGATTGACAAAATTTGGAAAAAGTAGCATAATAAGAAATATAAAAACGCAAGAATCTTAAGCATAAACAAAAATGGATGTATCCACGGATGCTAAGCATCTTCTGTAAGTTTTGTCTCTTTAGAAATAACATGAGAGAGGGCTTATCTGTATCAATCAAATTCATGTATCTATTATTTTTCAACGTTGGTTTTATACGAGTTCTTATATTTTCCCATTTGTAAGGGCAGGAATTTACATTTGCATCCGGACTGCTTGGAAGCGGGACAGAGCAGGGGCACTTGTAATAGCACGAAAGGACATCTGCATAGACTGAGAAAGGAAGGGGAGAAAAATCGAGTATACGCAAACACAAAAAATGCTGTGGGAATCGCTGTGGTTGATGGCGTGGATGGCAGTGGGAGCCGCAATGGACCTGCGTCACCGAAGAATCGCAAATGGATGGATAGTGGTAGGCATTTTGACGGCCTTGGCTGTGGCTTTTTGGACAGAGGGGCTGGGGAGGGGAAGTGTCCTATTTGGACGACAGGCAGGAGTGCTGCTGCTGGTCTGTTTTCCCCTATTTTGCTTGGGAGCCTTGGGGGGAGGCGATGTCAAGGCTCTTTCACTGATAGGAGGTGTTTGGGGAGTTGAGAGAGGGCTGCGAGTGTTGGGGCTTAGTCTGCTCATAGGAGCGGGAGTGGGGCTGGTGAAACTGTTGTATCAAGGAAGGATGGGAGAACGTATGCGCTACTTGTTTTTTTATCTGTTAAGGCAGGAAGAAAAGAAAGAAGGCTCGTATTGGATGGAAGAGAGGGATGGCTATGGCATGACGGTTGCTTTTGGCTGTTGTATTTTTGTAGGAATGCTGCTTTTGGCACTTCTCTCCAGATAAGCGAATGCTTACAGAGCGTTTGAGAGGGAGGAAGGGAGGCGAAAGATGGAGAGGATTTTGGCAGTGTATGATGTGGAGCTAGAGTATGCGGCACGTTTTGCGGAGGTGAGCAACCAGAAGGAATCCATTCCGTTTACGGTGATGGCTTTTACTTCTTTGGAGAAACTGAGAGAGTATGCGGGGAAGCATTCGGTGGAAGTGCTCTTGGTGGGGGATGAGGTGGAACAGGAAGCCCTAGAGAAGCTGCCGGTGGATCGGATTTTGCGGCTTAGGGAGGGAGAAGCCGTGGCGGAGAGGGAGGGATATCAGGGAGTTTATAAATATCAGCCTTCCGATGCCATTTTAAGAGAGGTGATGGCTTATTATGGGGCAGAGGAGGAGGCGGTGTTGGAATATAGCGGAAGAAAGAACTCTCATATCATAGGGGTGTACTCTCCCGTCTCTGGATGTCTAAAGACCTCCTTTGCTTTGACTCTAGGGCAGTTGATGGCTCTGGAAAGTCGGGTGTTGTATTTGAATTTGGAAGCCTTTTCGGGATTTTCGGCACTGACAAAGGAGAGATACCATAGAGACTTGTCGGATGTTTTGTATTTTTATAAGCAGGGAAACCGAATGGGGGTTTCGTTGCACTCGCTGGTCTATCATCTGGGGCAGATGGATTACATTCCACCGGTTCGCTATCCAGATGACTTAAATCAGGTGGAAGCGGCAGAGATGGCGGAGATTGTAAAAAAAATTTCAGAGGAGGGCGGCTATCATACACTCATCTTGGATGTTGGGCATTATGCAAGGAAGGTGGAGGAACTTTTGCAGATTTGTGACAGGATATATATGCCAGTCAAAAACGATGCTGTGTCAGCCGCTAAGCTAGAAGAATGGGAGGCATTTCTTTGCTTGTCCAAAAAGCAGACGATTTTAGATAGGACTAAGAGGCTTTTCTTGCCGTCTTGTCGCAAAATGACAAGGAAAGAAGGGTATTTGGAGCAGTTGCTCTGGGGAGAATTGGGAGATTACACCAGACAATTGTTGAGAGGAGGTGGAGAGCTGCAGGAGTAAGAAGAGGAAAAGACGATGCCAAAAGGAGGATGTCGGTTTGGAGAGAGAGGGGCAGAGGTGAGGAAAGAGAAGAGAAAAAAGGAGAGGATGGAGAGAGAGTAGGAGGAAGCAGAAGAGGGGAGGATGAGAAGAAGGGAGAGAGCACAAAAGCGGTTTGGCAGGAGAAGTCCAAACAGGAAGCGAAGGAACTGTTGCGGGAGAGAATCGTCCAAGAGATCAATAGCAGGAGCCGTATGGAGGATGAGGAACTTTTGGCTTGCATTGATTCCTTGTTGTTGGAGGAAGCGAGGGAGTGCTATCTTCCCTTAGAAAGCAAAATCAGGCTGAAAAAGGAATTGTTTGATCGCTTCCGCAGGCTGGGACTGCTGCAAGAATTGGTGGATGACAAAGAAGTGAGTGAGATTATGGTGAATGGGGCGAAGGATATTTTTATAGAGAGGGGAGGGAAGGCAAGCCGCTGGGACAAAGAATTTGAAGACGAGGGGCAGTTGGAGGACTTGATTCAAAAAATGGTCAGCCGAGTCAATCGTATTGTCAATCGTTCCACGCCGATTTGCGATGCGAGATTGGAGGATGGCTCCCGCATTCACATTGTACTGCCGCCCATAGCCCTAAATGGGCCGGTGCTTACCATACGGAAATTTCCCAAGGTGCTTTCTATGAAAGCATTGATAGAGAACGAAACACTCACGCAGGAAGCCGCCCTCTTTTTGAAGCTGCTCGTGCAGGCTGGTTATAACATTTTTGTGAGTGGGGGGACGGGCTGTGGAAAGACCACCTTTTTGAATGCACTGTCCGAATTCATACCTCCAAACAGCCGTGTGATTACGATTGAAGATGCGGCGGAACTTCAGATTCGGCAGGTGGAAAACTTGGTTCGGATGGAGACCAGAAATCAAAATATGGAGGGAGAGGGAGAAATTTCAATGGGGCAGTTGATTAAGGCGGCTCTTAGAATGAATCCGGATCGTATTATTGTGGGGGAGGTGAGAGGAAAAGAAGCGATGGATATGTTGGCAGCCATGAATACGGGTCACGATGGCAGTTTGTCCACTGGTCATGCCAATGGTCCGGCGGACATGCTGCGTCGCTTGGAAAGTATGGTGCTGATGGGAGCGGACTTGCCTTTGGCAGCCATCCGCAGTCAGATAGCATCCGCTGTGGATGTTTTGGTGCATATTGGAAGGCTGAGAGACAAAAGCAGGCGGGTACTGTCCATCATGGAGGTGATGGGAATTGAAGAAGGAGAGATTCAACTCTCACCGCTTTTTGCTTTTCGGGAAACGGGAAAGGCCAAAAAAGGAGAGAAGGTGGAAGGCAGTTTGTTTCAAGTGGGCGAACTCTGCCACAGAGAAAAGCTCCATGCAGCAGGAGATTTGCTATGATTGCTATACATTGTCACGAAAGGAGTGGCTGTTGTATGCAGCAGAGGGAGTCGGAACGATGGCAGTGTTTGTGTATGTCTTTTATCGAAGTATGCTGCTTTTTTGGCTGCTGTTGCTTCCGGCAGCCTGCTATCCTCTTTATAAGAGAAAGGCTCTGGCAAGGGAGAGAGAAAAACGTTTGGTTTCGGAGTTTCGAGATGCCATTCTAGCGATAGCGGCTGCATTGCGTGCCGGATATGCCGTGGAAAATGCAATGGAAGAAGCATTGAAGGAACTGAGGATTCTACATGCGGGGAAGGAGAGTTTGATGGTGAGGGAGCTGGAGGGGATGTTGTATCAAATTCGCATGAATCGGGCACCGGAAGCGGTATTTTTGGAGTTCGGAAAGAGAAGCGGAGTGGATGTGATTCAAGAATTTGCCGAAATCTTTGCCGCAGCGAAGAAGAGCGGAGGAGAACTGATTCGTATGGTGGACCGAACGGCGGTATGGATTGGAGAGAAGATACAGGTGAAAGAAGATATTTCTGTGATAACAGCTGCCAGAAGATATGAGCAGAAATGGATGAATGGGATGCCACTGTTTTTGGTTCTGTATCTGGATGTCTCTTCCCCCGATTATTTTGCTGTTTTGTATCAGACTCTGTTTGGGCGGATGGTGATGACGGTCTGCCTTGGAATCTATATATTTGCCATTTGGATGGCAGAGAGGATATTGAAAATTGAGGTGTAAGAGAAAAAAAAGAGGGACAAGCCGGAAGATAGCCCTTTGTTTGTTGGCAAGTGTTCTTCTGTTTGGGGCAGCAGAACTTGGGAGTGGGAAGGGAGGGGAAGCAAAAGAACTGCTGCGAAATGCCTATGGAGAGGGAGAGGAAAGGTATCAGCTCCTCGTAACAGGAGAGGAGGGAGAGCCGAAATGGGAGCTGGCATTGACACTGCAAGAGCAGAGCTATACAGAGGAGACGGCCAAAGAGGCCTTTCAGAGAGAATATGAAAGACTGTGTCGGGAGATTTTGGGAGAGAATCTTTCTTTGTCCGAAATTCGGCAGTCCTTGCATCTAAAAGAACACAGGGAACATAGGGGGATTCGTTTCTCTTGGAAGTCTGAACAGCCGGAGGTTTTGAGCGATGAGGGGGAAATTCTTTTGTCTTATCGGGAGAAGGAAGGGCAAGCGGTTACTCTTAGCGTTAGCATGAAGGCTGGGGAGTTTGAGCAAAGCTTTGAAATGCCGCTTTTTGTCTATCCGCCTGCCGATACGTTGGAGGAAAGGGGGAAGGAATTTCAGCTCTATTTGCAGGAGAAAGAGCAGCAAGAACAGAGTGAGGAGAGTTTCACCCTGCCCTCTTCCTATCAGGGAGAGAGGCTTTTTTATCAGAGAAAGGGTAAGAGGGATTCGCTGCTGTTTCTTCTGTTGGGGTTGTTGGCAGCGGTGGCCTGCTACTTTGAGGAACCGTTTCGGGAGAGGGAAGAAAAGCGAAAAAGAGAAGCACAGATGCTGTCCGATTATGCAGAGATTGTATCGAAGTTGTTGGTATTTTTGGGAGCTGGATTTAGTATTCGGGGAGCGTGGGAGAAGGTGGTAATGGACTATGAGAGAAAGCAAAGGCAGGAGGGGAGGGAAGAACGTTGGGCCTATGAGAGGATGCGGGAGACATACAGCCAAATCACAAGCGGGATATATGAAGCACAGGCTTATGGGAATTTTGGAAGAAGGTGTGGCTTGCATTGTTATATGAAATTGGGCAGTCTTTTGGAGCAAAATCTGAGGACAGGAAATCGCTATCTGCGAGATATGCTAGAAAAAGAGATGGAAATGGCATTTGAGGAAAAGAAAAGGAGTGCGAGAAAGCTGGGAGAGGAGGCGGGAACAAAATTGGTCATTCCTATGGTGCTTTTGATGGCGGTGGTCATGGTATTGGTGGTGGTGCCAGCTTGGATGGCTCTTTAAAGGATAAAAAGGAAAGGAAAAAGAAGGGAAAAACGAACGAAAGGAGAGGAATTTTATGAGGAGAGGTCTGGAATGGGTTTGGGAGTTCATGCAGGATGAGAGCGGAATCGGCGTGATTGAAATAATCCTGATTTTGGTGGTTTTGATAGGTTTGGTGCTTATCTTTAAAAAACAGTTGACCACCCTGATGGAAAATATTTTCAAAGAAATCACAAAACAGTCGAAAGAGGTGTACTAACTGGGGAAGGGGAGAGTGCCGGAGAAAGACGGTGAAAGAAAAGCCTATATTACGGTGTTTTTGAGTTTGATTTTTCTGTGTATTTTATCGCTGCTCCTGCTTTTAGCGGAGTCCGCATACATAGCTGGGGAGAGGTATGCCTTCCAGATGGCGGCAGCCTCCTCCTTGGATTCGGTGATGAGCCAGTATCACAGGGAACTTTGGGAAAAGTACCGCATTCTGCTGTTAGATTTGTCTGAGGAAGAGATAAAAGAACAGTATCAAACCTACATGGAGAAGAATGCTTTTGCGGATACCGAAGGCTTTCTCTTGCAAAGCATCCAAGCCGTGGATGAGGGTGGTTATTGGATAGAGAAAGAGATAGGGGAATATATGAAATATGGCATTTGGACTTTGGATTGGGATGAGGAAGGCGTGCAAGAGATTGAGGAGGAAATCGCAGGAGCCAAACAGCTCTCCCAGATAGCGGAGAAGTATGCGGACTGCACAAAAGAAGCCTTAAAACTGGAAAATATAGTGAGAAAGCTGGAAAAATCCTTTGACAAGGAAAATCGCTATGGGGAGGAGGCAGAGAGGGGAATCCAAGACAAGAAGGAAAGTCAGGTTGAAAAAGCCGCAGAAAAATACAAGAAGGAAAATGCCAGTGTGCAGAAGCTTCTGCAAAAGTATGAGAAAATAGCCGAAACGATGCGAAACAAGCTGGAAGGGAGGGAAGAAGCGAAGGAGAGGGAGGAAAGTTATGAAAATTGGGAGGAGGTTTCGAGCTGGGCTAGTGAGGAAGTGTTATCTTATGACAGTTATGTGGAGTTAGAGGGGGAACGGTATCAGGAAATCGTAGAGCTTGTGAAACAATCGGAGAGCAACTGTCTCATGCTGCAAACGGCGGCAGAGCTGGCAAAGCAGGCACAAGAGGCAGAGAGGGATGACGAGGACGAAGAGGGGAGTGAGGGAGAGGACGTTTTTTGGAGCGAGGCAGAGGATGCCCTGAGTGGATATAGTAAACTGGAGATGGAACTGGAGAGAACGGAGGGGGATGAGGAAAAAGCAGAGCTTTTGGAGCAGGCGAAGGAATGGTTGGATGGGGAGGGACTGGGCTTGTTGTTGGGAAAAGACGTTGCCATCTCGGAGAGCAGATATCAGGGAGAAAATCTGCCCTCTTCCCAGAAAACGGAGCGAACGAGGAAGAAGGCAGATTTGGCAATCTTGACAGCCATACAGATGAGTGCCTATATTCAGGCCTATTTTCCATCCTATCTGGATGGGGGAAGCAAAAACCAAAAGACAGATAAGCATAGCCTGCAATATGAGATGGAATATGTGCTGGCGGGGGAAAACACGGATAAAGAAAATCTCAAACAGGCTGCAAAACAGATATGGCTGTTGAGAAGCGGATTTAATTTATTGCACTTGTACCAAGATGGGCAAAAGAGAGGGGAGGCGGAACAACTTGCACAAATCATTTTGGGGAGCGGAGGTTTGGCACCCTTTTCTCCTATTTTGACCTTTTTTATTCTGACGGTATGGGCGGCAGCAGAGGGGCTTATGGATGTCAGAAGTCTGTTGCGGGAGGAGAAGGTTCCTCTTTGGAAAAAAAGGGAGGACTGGAAGCTGTCTTTGGAGGAAGTGTTGCAGTTGGGAGAGAGGGAGGCGAGAAAGCAGCTGGAAGGAGGAAGTGGACAAGAAAAAGGAGAAAAAGGGGCCAAGGGAAGAGATTACGAGGAATATTTAAGTCTGTTGCTGTTGCTGCAGGAGAGAAGGGAAAAAGTGTACCGGATGATGGATTTGATGCAAATGAATATACAAAAAGAGCAAAAAGGATTTCAAATAAGTAATTGTCTGTATTTTTTGAGGATGGAGGTTTCCGGAAAGAAAGAACATTTCTTTTTTGCCCATCGTTTCGCAGACAAAAGCTTTTTGCTTACGGCAAGAGTAGAAAAAGCATATTAAATAGGTTTGAGCAGGGAGGTGGAACAGAATGTCTTTTCTTCTAAAACCAAAAAGTGAGACTCTTAAAGTGCAAAGGAAGCTCCAAACACCCCTAATAAATATCCAAACAAGCAGCGAGGAGGAAAGGACATTCTATTCTGCTTCCCTGCAGGCTAGCATTACAGTGGAAGCTTCTTTGGCCTTTGTCCTATTTCTGTTTGCAGTGATTGCTATGTTGCTGCCCATGCGCATGGTTCAGGTAAAGAGGCAGGTGAGGGCAGCGATGGAAGCGGCCAATGAGGAATTGTGTCAATTGGCATACGAGGGGGATTGGAGCTGGTTGGAGAGTGAGGCAGCAAAGTGGTATGTAAAGGCAAAAGTGATGGGCATTTCAGAGAAAGATGCGATAGAAGAGTTGTCTGTTGCCGAGAGTAAGATTTTGGAGGATGGAAAGCATATTGATTTGCGGGTAAGGTATCGCATGAAAATTCCTTTTTCGGTCTGGAAGTTAGGCTCTCTTCCTGTGACTGTGAGAAATTATAAGAGGGCATGGGTCGGAAAAAGCGGAAAGGAGGCAGAAGAAGGGGGAAAGAGAGAGGCAGGGAAAGGGGAAGGGGACAAAACCACGGTCTATGTCGGAAACAAAAAGAGCAGATTTCACTGGTATAGGGATTGCCATTATCTGTCAAATGAGAGCGATGCGGTGAAGTACTCGGAAATTTCCACTCAAAAAAATAGGTTTGGGAGACATTATAGTCCCTGCAAACGCTGTTGCAACAATGTGGGGGGAGAGCAAGACTTGGTATACATTTTTGAGGGAGGAGAGAGCTATCATAGCACTCGGAATTGCTCTTCCTTATATGCATATGTAGAGGAAGCAGAATGGAAGGACGTATCCAATCTGGGGGAATGCTCGTATTGTGCAAGGAGAAGAGATGCAGAATAGCAGTCAAGTGATATTTTTGATTTTTTTGATAATAGCTGCCATTTATGATGGGAAGGAAAGAAGCATTCCGCTGTGGCTGTTGGGAGGGACAGCGGGATGTGCTATTATGGCAGAGATTTTGACAAGAGAAAAAAGCATATGGGATATGGGGCTGGGAATGGCAGTTGGATGTTTGTTGTTGCTGTTAGAAAAAGTATTTCAGGGAGAACTGGGAAGAGGAGATGGGCTGTTTTTTTGTGTCAGCGGCTTCCTTTTGGGAGGCAAAAGGAATCTGCTGCTCTTGGGAGGGGGAATTTTGGTATGTGGGATATACAGTACATTTTTGCTGCTTTTTGGAGCCATTGCAAACATTTCCGTGAGACGGTGGAAACTGCCCTTTCTGCCCTTTTTGCTTCCGGCAGGCATCGCTGTGCTGCTTTTATGACGGTGGAGACTTCTTTGGTAATGGGATGGCTCTTGTTTGCTCTGTTTGCTCTCTTGCACAGCAGTTTTCTTTTGCACGAGCAAATCACGGGCAGTGCCCATCTTCAAAGAGAGATTGAGATCGAAAGGATAAGAGAAGGAGAAGACCACTAAGAAAAAAAGGAAGAACAGTCCCTCTTTGTCACAGGAACGCTCAAGACAGAAAAGGGGGAATTTTGGCTTAGCATAAAAACATTTGAACCGGAAGAGTTTATGAGACTTACCAGTGCTTTTTTGAGGGAAGAGGGAGAGAAAGCAAGTTCGCTGCCTGCTCCTTAAGGAAGGAGGAAGGCAGGAGCTTACCTGCGAGAAACGAAAGGATTTTGCTTATGAAAGTTTATTTCCGGAGAGAGATACAGCACAATTATCTAGTGATTGAGCCGGACAATAAGGCAGATGAGAGCTATGAAATAAAAATGTTGACTCATAATACAATAGAGGGATTGTTAAAATTTCGTGTGAAGCGATTGGATGGAGAAGCACAATTTTTTTATGACATCACTTCCAAACAGCCATTGAGCAGAATCTGGGAGAGTCGAGAAATCACAGCGGAGGAGATTCGCATCCTTATCAGCACTTTGGCAGCTGTTTTAAATAGAATAGAGGTATTTTTGTTTCTGCCGGAACGGCTTTTGATTCAGGCAGAGTATATTTATGTGGAACCGGAATCGCTGCATTTCTATTTTTGTCTGCTTCCCAACAGAGAAGCGGATTTTTTCAAAGAATTGCAGGAGTTATTATACTTTCTATTGAAGAAGGTGAAGCATCAGAATCAGGAGAGTGTGGTGTTAGCCTATGGTCTTTATCAAGAAACGCAAAAAGAAAACTACGGAATGGGAAATCTGTTGCGTTTTTTAGGTACGCATACCGAGAAAGAAGAAAGCTGTGAAGAAGGACACGAAAGAAGAAAGAATATGGGGGAAGAGGATACAATAAGAAAAAATAAGGAAATAAATAGCACACAAAGAGACTTTATAATAAAAAATACGGCAATGAAAAAGGATGTCGTGAAAGATACTACGGTAAAAAGTAAGGCAGAAGGAAGCTGTGTGGAAGAGAAAAGAACAGCAGAGGAAGGGAGGAAAGAGAGGACAAAAAAGAATCAGAATCAACCACTTCTTTATCTTTGTATGCTCTTGTGGATAGGACTTCTTTTGGGAACGGGGATTTTGTATTGGCAGGGGGGGCTGGGAGTTTGTTTGGAGATGGAAGGAAGCAGTGGCTGGAAGCTTTGTGATAATAATAGGATTGAGCCTGTTGGTGGGATATTGGGGGCTGCAGGAAGAAAAGAAAACGGAAAGGGAAAAGGAGGAGTTCTGCCCTGTAGAGGGGAAGGAGGAGAGCTTACAAGAGAGCAGGCACGAAGCGAGGGAGGCAGAAAATAGAAGATGGCAGGTCTTTTTTGAGGAGGAAGAGAAAGAATACCATGAAAAACAGAAGGAGAAAAAAGAAATGCAGACCACATTGCTTTCTGTGGGGATGGCTGCACAAGAGAAGCACTATCTTGTCAGTCTTCAGGAAGGATATGAGGATATTTTGTTAAGTTATTATCCATTTTTGATTGGAAAAGCGGAATATATGACAGATTATGCTCTTTTGAGAGATTCTGTCAGCAGACTGCATGTCAAAATAGAAAGAACGGAGCAGGGATTTCAGATTACCGATTTGAATTCCACAAATGGGACATGGGTGGGGGAGCATTTATTGGAGGCCAATGAGACCTTTCCTCTTAAGGAAAACGACAAAATACGTCTGGCGGATTTGACTTTTTGGTTTAAATAATGCCTTAACAAATTTTGATACATGTGTTAAAATGGGGGAGAAGCCAAAAGACCTCCAGAAAGAGAACTTACACTGGATTTTAGGATCTTTCGACCTTGGTATCCATAAAATAAAATATTTCAAAAGGGCGGATGGGCAGTAAGAACCCGATTTCCGATTGATGAAAGAAAGGCAGTACATTGCAATGGGAGAAAAAAACAGCCGAAGCTTACCATACATTAATATTGCTCTTGTCGCAGTGAATGTCCTTGTGTTTCTCTGGACAGAATGGGGAGGTTCTTCTGAGGACAGTATTTGGATGCTGCAGCATGGAGCCATGTTTGCACCGCTTGTCATAGAGAAAAAGGAATATTATCGTCTGTTTACGGCGGTATTTCTTCATTTCGGTGTCAACCATTTGGCGAATAATATGTTAATTTTATGCATTATGGGGGAACACCTAGAGCGTGCTCTGGGAAAGCTAAAATACGTATTGTTTTATGTTCTTTGCGGAGTTGCTTCCAATGTTGTTTCCATGATGATACATTTGAATCAGAGAAGTTTGACGGTTTCTGCCGGAGCTTCCGGAGCGATTTTTGGGGTAATTGGAGGCTTGTTCTGGGCGGTTATCCGAAATCATGGTCGCTTGGAAAACTTAAATAGTAGGCAGTTGGCAATGGTGATCGTGTTCGCCTTATATTTTGGTTTCACCAGTACAGGGGTAGATAATGTTGCCCATATATCCGGACTTGTGATAGGATTCCTGCTGTCTATGCTGCTGTATCGAAAAAAATAATGACCTTTTACCAGCATCAAGGAACAAGTAGGTACCAAAAGGTAGGATAGATAGGAAAAGGAGAGAAGATTATGAGAGATAACACATGTATTTTTTGTAAAATTGCAAATGGAGAGATTCCATCTGCAACGGTATATGAAGATGAAACCTTTCGAGCTATTTTGGACTTAAATCCTGCATCTAAGGGACATACCATTATTTTGCCAAAGGATCATTATAAAGATGTATGCGATTTGGGAGAGACCGCTGCACAGAAAATTTTGCCTACGGCAGCAAGAATCGGAAAGGCCATGAAAAAGTCCTTGGGATGTACGGGATTCAATTTGGTGCAGAACAATGGAGTCAGTGCAGGTCAGACCGTGTTTCATTTTCATATGCATGTGATACCCAGATATGAGGGGGGTCCCGCTATGGTATCTTGGGAACAACAGGCATCCAATCCAGAGGAACTTCAGAAAACTGCAGAACAGATTAGACAAGAATTATAGGGATTATGGATAATAAGGGAGGAGCTGCTATGCAGCAGGCTGAAGAAAACCAGTTGCTGCTCTCCTTGTATGATACATATCAAAAGGATTTGAAAAAGTTCATAAGGTACAAAGGTGTAGCAAGAGATGATTTAGATGATGTGATACAAGAGATTTTCTTGGCATATTGCAGAAATTATAGTCTGACTCTCCCAGATGATGAAAAGAAAAAGATTCTGTTGACGATTGCAAAGACGAAAACAATTGATTATTACAGAATGAAAAAAGATGTGGATATCTTGAACATTGATTCTCTGTATGGTGAGATGGAAATGTTATCCAAATATCATATGGGAGATGGTTTGGAGAAGGTCATCCATGATGAGACTTGCCGTGAAATTCGGGAGGCGATTTACAAGCTAAAACCAGAGTGGAGAGATGTCATCATGGAATATGTAGTGCACGGAAAGAGTACAAAAGAAGTTTGTGAAAAACTGGGTATCAAAGAAAGTTCACTTCGCACGAGATTGTTTCGAGCAAAACAGTATCTGCGTGCGAAGTATAAATTCAGTTTTAAGTAGCAGAACAACACTCTTCAATCAATGAAATAATGGTGTCAACGGCATTCTTTTGATGACTTTGAGACATGGTTTGGATAAAAACATCTCTTTGTTTATAAGTATCGAGGATGGTTTGATAGAGATTCTCATCAAGCTCATTTTCTTCCAACACAGCACTGAAACCTTGCTTTTTGAAGGATGCAGCATTTAAAATTTGGTCTCCTCGACTTGCCTCTGCTGAGAGAGGGATTAAGATATTGGGTTTGTGCAGTGCAAGCAATTCACAGATGGAATTTGCACCGGCTCTGGAAATCACAAGGTCAGCAGCAGCAAAAAGGTGTTTCAAGGGGCTGTCAACATATTCATATTGAACATAACCCTGAAGTCCGATTAATGTTTCATCTATATGTCCTTTTCCGCAGATATGAATCACTTGAAAGTTGGTGAGAAGCTGAGGTAGAATACGGCGCACGGCTGTATTGACTGTAACAGACCCAAGACTTCCGCCAATTACAAGGAGGACAGGTTTATTTGCAGATAAATGGGTATACTTTAAACCGGATAGACGATCTCCTTTCAAAAGCTCCTCACGGATGGGAGAACCTGTGAGAACGGCCTTTTCCTTGGGAAGGTATTGTAAGGTTTCCGGAAAATTACAGCAAACTTTGCGAGCGGAAGGGATACAGATTTTGTTTGCCAGTCCGGGAGTCATATCTGACTCATGGATGATAGTAGGAATTTTATAGCGTTTTGCCGCCAGAACAACTGGAACAGAGACAAAACCGCCTTTTGAAAAGACAACGTCGGGTTTGTATTTTTTAATCAGGCGTTTGGCTTCTGAAAATCCTTTTAATACCCGAAATGGGTCCGAAAAGTTTTTCAAGTCAAAGTAACGGCGCAACTTGCCGGAGGAGATACCATCATAGGGAACTCCGGTGGCTTCAATGAGTTTGCGTTCTATGCCATTGTAAGAGCCAATATAGCGAATGTCATAGCCCAGTTCTCTCAGAGAGGGAATCAGAGCAAGGTTCGGGGTGACGTGACCGGCGGTACCACCGCCAGTTAGAATGATTTTTTTCATAAAAAGTTGTATCCTTTCTGTTGTCATAGGCTCCACCATCGTCTTTTAGACAGGGGAGAGTCTTGTGATAGTAGGTGGCAAAAGATGTTTTCTTACAATAGTATATTGCATTGCGTTCGCATAAAGAAAAAGAGTATAAAATAAGTACGACAAAGGGTGTGGTCAACCACCCTATGAAAGTCTGCCTTATGGTGAAAGCACACCTAGGCAGTTATAAACTCAGGGCATTTGGTCATGGGTAGTTGACTCGCGTTGCCTTCCTATTTGTTTATATAAATCTTATAGTAAACCATCACAAGAAAAAGTCAACCCTCAACGGAGAGCTTGTTTGTGATTTTCGAGGTATATCATGAAAAAAATGGAGAAAGACAGAGAAACCGATGCGGTAGAGCAGAAGATAAAAGAAGCTTTTGGCTTTGACGAGGAACAGCTTTTGCGAGAATTTCATATGGCCGAAAAAGCAATCTCTGATGAGGAACTTCCTGAGACACCGGCGGATGATTTCAAACGCCTTCTTGCACGGATTGATGCAGATAAACATGCAAATCATGGTAGATATCCAGAAAATATAGAAAATTTATATAGCAATCATAAGAAAAAGAGGATGATAGTGAGAATGAGAAGAGCAACAGTGTTGGTAGCTGCGTTAGCGATTGCTACATTGGGAATAAGTATTGTGGGTGTAGGAGGGAAAACGTATTATTTTAGAGAGAAAGCGAGAGATAGTATACGAAATGACATTGTGTTTAATAACGATGAGGTACTAGAGAAGGTATCAGATGAAGAAAAAGCTTATAAGGAGATAGAGAAGGCATTTCAAGTAGATGCCTTAAAATTAGGGGATCGTCCAGAAGATTTGGAATTTAGCAAGTTAGATATTGGAACTTATCAGTCCATCTTGAGTTTTACGACATCTGAAGAACAGTTTTTATATGTATACCAAACGAATGCCAAAACAGGCCATTCTTATAATGCAATGTACGATGGGAAAGAAATTGGAACTTGTAAAAATGAATGGTTAAACCAAGAATTTCCTATTTTACTTTATGAAAGTGATACTGGTTGGGAGTATACAGTGAAATTTACCCATGAAAATAATTATTTTATTGTGGAAGCAAACAATCTATCTCTAGACGATTTTATGTTGATTGTATCAGATTTGCATTTTTAGTAATAGCACTATTTTCGTTTCGTTAATCATTATGGAAGGGTTAGATATTAGATGAAAGGAAGGCTATGAAGAAAAAAATTGCAGTTGTTACGTTGATTTTGAGTTTGATGCTTACCTTTGTTGCTTTTGCCAGTTTGGAAGAGGGAGATTGGGAGCAATATACAGATATCAATTATGAGTCAGAGTTGCTACCAAGTGGGGTAAATAGTTCTTATGGAAGTAGCAATAAAGGAGCCAGAGGAGATTACATTGCAGTTGCCACAGTGGGACTTGGAAATGAGGGAAATGGAAAAATGGCAGTTATTTCAAGTACAAGTTCTCATACCTATTGTGACAGAATTCGTATGAAAATTTACTTGGATAAGTACAATGAGAGTAAAGATACATGGGAAAACATCAAAACATTTACGTATGATGTAAAATCCTCAGATGTAGGTGGTAACTTACATTTACTGAATGAAGAAGAAATAGTTACTGTGCAGAAAGGGTATTATTATCGTGTCAGAGGAGTCCATACTGTTTACCAGAACGGAAAATCAGAAAACTTCTCGACCTATTCTAAGGGTGTCTTAGCAGAGTAATTGAAACAAAACCGGAACAGAACATACTATAACATACTATTATATTTAACCTTTCAAAAAAGGGATTGTCGCTCTGCGACTGTTTAAGCAGTCGTTTTGCAACAATCCCTTCCTTTTATCTACGTTTTTTACTTAGGCATCTTGGATAAGGCAGCCTCATCCGCAACAATCGTCACATCTGGGTGCATCTGCAGAATGGATGCTGGAACCTTCGGTGTGATAGGACCGCAGATGGTTTTTGCGAGAATGTCGGCTTTTCCTTCTCCGTTTACAATCAAGAGGATTTTCTTTGCACTCATAATGGTACCGATGCCCATGGTGTAGGCCTGTCTGGGAACCATGCTAATATCCTCAAAGAAGCGTTTGTTTGCTTCAATGGTACTTTCCTGTAAATCGACACACTGGGTACCTTTGACAAAGTGGTCGGATGGCTCATTGAAGCCGATGTGTCCGTTGTGTCCAAGACCGAGAAGCTGTAAATCGACACCGCCAAGGTCTTTTACAACCTTATCGTAGCGGCTACATTCTTTCTCAGCGTCTGGCTCCGTTCCGTTTGGAATGTTGGTATTTTCCAGATGAATATTAACAGATTGGAAAAGGTGCTGATTCATAAAATAATAGTAACTCTGGTCGTTGTCACGAGGCAAACCTCTGTATTCGTCCAGATTAGCTGTCTTTACCTCAGAAAAATCCAAGTCACCAGCTTGATACATTTCAATCAGTCTTTTGTAAGTGCCAATGGGAGTGGAACCCGTAGCCAAACCCAGTACACAATCTGGTTTAGTGATAATTTGTGCAGCAATGATATTGGCTGCCTGACGACTCATATGGTCGTAGTCCTTTGCGTGAATAATCTTCATAAAATTTTTAGCACGGAAACCCATTGCCTTTAGGCGGTGGGAGGAGTGCTATCTCCTTTCTTAATATTGCATACGTTACTGATTTGTGCTACACTTCTTTTCAAGAGAAAACCGTTAGGCAACATACGTT
>JAUNGR010000019.1 GCA_030524485.1 bacterium
GACGACAGCAGCAGAGACAAAAGCACCAGAAACGACGGCAGCGGAAACTGTGGCACCGGAGACAAAAGTACCGGAAACCCCAGCGAGTCCGGCACAAGTTCCGACAGAGGAGTCCCTCAATCAGGGACCGGCCTCAGCCACATAAAAAGCAGCGAGGAGAGAAAGAGATGGAAAAATGGAGTCGAACGCTTTGGCTGACGTTTCGAGTCTTATTCCCCTACGCACTGTATGTCGGGATTTTATCCATAGTTTCCGTTCTGTTTGAGCAGTTGGGATGGGACTCGGTGATGGCTGTCACTTTGGTGGGAGCCTGCCTGAGTTCTGCCTTACTGTATTTCCTGTATCGGCAGGAGAGGGGAATTCAGAAGCTTGGGGCAGGGGAGACTGTGGACATCCTTTTCCTTTCCTTAAGTGCCTGTTTGGGGCTGAATGCACTCCTGCTCTTAGTGGCTGCTCCGGAGGAGAGTTCTAAGACGGTGTACGCCGCAAGTCTGGGGATGCAGCTTGTGACGGCCGGTTTGGCAGTGCCATTGGTGGAAGAATTTTTATTTCGGGGACTGGGATTTTTGCGGCTGCGGGAGTATATGGGATTTTTTCCAGCAGCTCTGCTCTCCTCCTTGGCATTTGCTCTCTATCATGGAAGTTTGCTTCAGGGAATTTATGCCGGATGCATGGGACTGTTGTTTGCCTATTTGACCGAAAAAAAAGGCGGGATGGAAGCGGCAGTTTTGGCTCATATGACTGCAAACTTGGCAGCTCTCCTCTTGACTGCCTGCCATGCAGACCTCTGGCTTACGGCATCTAAGTTGCGGCTGTTTGCTCTGTGTATCTTGAGCACAGTGCTTTTCGTTCGAGCAGGCAAACAAATTGGAAATAACTGGGCGTAAAAAAAGAAAAAGCACAAAGAAAGGGCGAAGATAAAAAAAATTTTTGTGAATATGACAACTTTATTCCCTTTCTTCGATATGGTATGCTTAATAGGATCCAAACTGAGGAGAAGAGGAGAGAAGTTTATGATTCAAATTCGCAAAACCATTGATATTGTGAGAAAGACCCGCTGCTTATTTATGGATGAGGAAGCAGTGAGAAACGTGTATGAAAAAGGACAGTCCGATTATGTGACTTCTGTGGACACTTCTGTGCAGGATTTTCTGAATCAGGAATTGTATGCACAGTATCCACAAATTCAATTTATGGGAGAGGAAAAAGATAACACCCAGATTGATTTTTCAAAACCGCTTTGGATTTTGGACCCAGTGGACGGAACCACAAATTTGATTCATGGTTATCACCAGAGTGCAGTTTCTCTGGCTTATTATGAAAATGGAAAAGTGAAGGTGGGAATTATCTATCAGCCTTATACCGACGATGTGTATTATGCGGTTAAGGGGGGTGGAGCTTTTTTGAATAACCGACCCATTCATGTCAGCCGAGCAAAAGAGTTGAATCAGAGTCTGATCTCGATTGGGACAAGTCCGTATTATAAAGAATGGTCTAAAAGTAATTTCCCGATTTTCCAGAAAGTATTTGAAGCCTGCCAAGACATTCGCAGAAGCGGCTGTGCCTCTTTAGATTTGGCAAATGTAGCCTGCGGTCGTCTGGATGGCTTTTTTGAGAAGTCCTTAAAGCCTTGGGACTATGCAGCCGGTGTGCTGTTGGTGGAAGAGGCTGGCGGACATGTCATTGAATATGGCGGTGGAGAAGTATCCATGGAACATATGTCGGATATCATCGCAGGAAATGGACACATTGAAAAGATTTTAAAAGAAATGATTCTGATGGAAGCAAAATAAGAGAGGAAAGGATAGCAGATGCCGGCAATATATGCACATGAGCGATTTGGAAAGATGGTCTATCAGCAGATGGATTCCAAGATGAAGCAGGCAATTCGGGCAAATAAGGAACTGTTTGAGATTGGTCTGCAGGGGCCAGACTTTCTGTTCTTTTATAAGTTTTATGAGAGAAATCGGGTCAATCAGGTGGGATATGACCTGCACGAAGAACCTGTGAGGGAATTTTTGACGCATTCCCTTAGAATTGTCAAGGAAAGAGGCAAATACAGTCCTGAAGCGGTCTATATTTATGGCTTTATCTGTCATTTTGTATTGGATAGTGAGTGCCATTGGTATGTGGAGCAGCAGGTCAAGAAAACGGGAGTGGGACATCTGGAGATTGAGAGTGAGCTGGAGAAGGTGTTGATGAAGAAAGATAAGCATTTTCTTCTGTCTTATCCGGTGTGGAAAATCATTCCCACGAGCCGCAAGGTTGCTAAGTGTATGGCACAGTTTTATCCAGAAATCACGGTAGATGAGCTGCAAAAGGCTCTGATTGATATGCGCTTTTGCAAATATATTTTGGCAAATCCGACTCCGGGCAAGCGAAAAGTAGTGGATCTTTTGATGCGAATGACGGGGCAGTATCATGAACTGAAAGGGCATATGCTGCGTGTGAAAACCAACCCCAGATGCGTGGAGACGGTGAAGGAGTTGCTGAATCTTTACGATGCTGCATGCAAGCTGGCTCCGTATCTGATACAGGAATATCAGGAGACGGTATTTGAGAAGAAACCTTGGAATCCACGCTTCAATCGAAATTTGAAATAGTAGAATTTGCTGCCGCTTGCATAAAAGGCAGGAAGATGGGGCATCTTAGAAGAGAAAGCTGAAAAAAGGCAAAATTCTCAAGGAGGTGCAACGATATGAGCAAAGGATTGGATGCAGCAGCGTTGACTATCGCTGTCATAGGAGCTGTCAATTGGGGACTGGTGGGTTTGTTTCGCTTTAATCTGGTTTCCTTTTTATTTGGAGAAAGTGGTTGGTTCTCCAGAATGGTTTATATTTTAGTGGGACTCTGCGGCCTTTACCTGCTGTCCTTTTTTGGAAAATGTGGGAGCAAGATGGACTGAGAAAGGCAAAAGAGGACAGAGAAAAAAATAAATTAGAGCTATATTTTTTAGATAAAATGTGCTATAATAACTACGTTTGATAAGAATTTCACGAACTCCAAAAAATGGCGTTCGTGAAGTAAAAATAAAAAGGAGAGAAGAGATACTATGGCAAACAGAATTGTATTGAATGAAACTTCTTATCATGGTGCAGGTGCCATCACAGCGATCGTAGAAGAAGCACAGAGAAGAGGCTTCCAGAAGGCATTTGTATGTTCGGATCCGGATCTGGTAAAGTTCGGAGTGACCGGAAAGGTAACCGCACTTTTGGAGCAAGCTGGTCTGGCATATGAGTTGTATTCCAACATCAAGCCAAATCCAACCATCGAAAATGTACAGACTGGAGTTGCCGCTTTTCAGGCAGCAGGAGCGGATTATCTGATTGCAATTGGCGGTGGTTCTTCCATGGATACAGCAAAAGCCATTGGCATCATCATCAACAATCCAGAGTTTGCAGATGTGAGAAGTCTGGAAGGTGTGGCTCCGACCAAGAAACCTTGTGTTCCGATCATTGCTGTTCCGACCACTGCAGGTACAGCAGCAGAGGTTACTATCAATTATGTTATCACAGATGTGGAGAAAAAGCGTAAATTCGTTTGTGTCGATACACATGATATCCCAGTTGTTGCAGTGGTAGACCCAGAGATGATGGCTTCCATGCCAAAGGGTCTGACCGCAGCAACCGGTATGGATGCTCTGACGCATGCCATCGAGGGTTACATCACCAAGGCTGCATGGGAGATGACAGATATGTTCCATATCACAGCAATCGAGATGATCTCCAAGAGCCTGCGCGGTGCAGTGGCAAATACCAAAGAGGGACGTGAGGGAATGGCTCTGGCACAGTATGTGGCAGGTATGGGATTCTCCAACGTAGGTCTGGGCATTGTACATTCTATGGCACACGCTCTGGGTGCTGTTTATGACACTCCTCATGGAGTTGCCAATGCGATTTTGTTGCCAACCATCATGGAATACAACGCAGATGCAACTGGTGAGAAGTACCGTGCCATTGCAAAAGCAATGGGCGTAGAGGGAACCGAGTCCATGACACAGGAAGAGTACCGCAAAGCAGCTGTTGAGGCTGTGAAGAAGCTCTCTCAGGATGTGGGAATTCCGGCAGACTTAAAAGAGATCGTAAAAGAAGAGGATGTGCAGTTCCTTGCAGAGTCCGCAATCAAAGATGCCTGCACACCAGGAAACCCGAAAGATCCGACTCTGGAGGATATCATCGCTCTGTACAAGTCCTTAATGTAAGGATCATCCTAGGAGCCAAAGGCTAATACATTTTAAGCAAGATAAATCGTAAGGCAGTTCCTGAAAACGGAATTTTTGGTTTTCAGGAACTGCTTTTTCGCATTTTTGTTTCAAAAAATTTCTTAAGGAAATTGACAGGATTCTTACTCACATATTGTGGTACAATCGTGACATAACAGAGTTTGAAAAAAGAGAGGGAATACGAACTATGAGAAAGAGACAGATAGCAGCCTTCTTGCTGGCAGCAGCACTTGTGAGCGTACAACCAATGACAGCCATGGCGGACACACAGATTTCACTCACAGGACCATCTGGAGAGAGCAACAACAGCACAAACAGTGGGACCAACCCATCGGGAGACGGACAGAATAACCAGAATACGCTTCCTATGGCCGGAACAGGGGCACCCGGAAGCAACCATAGTACAAATAGCAATACGAATACAGGCACGAATCCCAATAGCAATTCCAACACGCAGTCCCCGTCAGGAGGCAGCAACTCAGGGGAGATCACTTCCCAAGGACCGGGCAGTCAGGGGCAGGGAACACAGACTGGTTCAAATTCATCAGGAAGCACAACGGGAGGGACAGGGACATCCAGTCCAGCAGGGAACAGTGGTACCTCCACGGTGACAAAGAGGGATGGATTGACTCCGCAGACGGCACTTTTGTATTATACGACTTCCTCTCAGGGAAGCAGCGGCACTCTTACACAGCCAACGGTGCAGTCGGAGGGAGCCTATCTTTACAATGCTACGACAGGGGAGACGCTGTTGAGCAAGAATGCAGAGAAGAGCTTTTATCCGGCCAGCATCACAAAGCTGATGACCGCATTGTTGGTGTTAGAACATTGTAAGTTGGATGATGTGGTGACCTACCGTGCCTCCTCCGCATACCAGCTGGAGTCTGGGGCAGTCAAGCTAAACTTGGCAGAAGGCGACACGCTGACCGTGAGAGACAGTCTGTACGCTTTGCTCTTAAAATCTGCGAACGATGTAGCGGTGGGCTTGGCGGAGCATGTGGCGGGAAGTCAGGAGGCTTTTGCTAAGATGATGAACGAGCGTGCAAAGGCTTTGGGCTGCACCAATACCAACTTTGTCAACCCCAATGGCTTGAATGATACGAACCACTATACCACGCCACATGACATGGCTCTGATTGCAGCGGAGGCTTTTAAGAATACGACTCTCTGTGAGATTAACAGTACCTTATCCTATGTGCTTCCCGCAACCAAGAGTGTCAATACCACCAGAACACTTGCTCTGGGACATAAGATGTTCTATCCGAACGATTCCCGCTATTATGAGGGCATCATAGGTGGTAAGACGGGATACACTTCTAAGGCAGGAAATACCTTGGTGACCTGCGTGGAGAGGGAGGGAACTCGTCTGATTGCCGTCATTTTAAAGAGCAGCCAGAGCCATTATCAGGACACAAAAGCGATGTTGGATTATGGTTTTGAGAGCGTGAAGCAAAAGCAGGTAGGTTCGGGCACAGCGGCTTATGGTACTTGGAAGCAGAATGAATATGGCTGGTACTTCCTAAACGAGAACAATACCTTTGTGAAGAGCATTTGGATGGAGATTGACGGGCAGGTCTACCTGTTTGATGCGGACGGCTATATGGTCAAAGGGTGGCGAAGAGTGAATAACAGCAACTGGTATTATTTTGGAGGAAGTGGAGCCATGAAAAAAGCTTGTTGGGTTCAGACCAACAACGATTGGTACTATGTACAGGAAGATGGCAGCTTGCTGACAAACGGAGTGACACCGGATGGCTATACGGTGGATGAGTTTGGTATTTGGAGACAAAATTAGAAGGAATTCGCTTAGTTATGGAAGGGGAAAAAGCTTGATTTTAAAGCATTTTTCCCCTTTTTCGATAAAAAACGACATAATATGACGGAGATAAGCCCCTTGTATCTTGCCTAAAATTGGGGTATAGTGAAGAAAAAAAAGGAGTGGGTAAGAATGGATAAATGTCTGGATATTTTATGTTGTGGCCTTGCGTTTTTCTTGATTAGCATCACGGTGTTTGTCTTGATTTTGTACGTGCCTCCGGTGCCCGGAGATGCCAACTTTGCGCTCTTTGCCACATTGGCAGCACTGTTTGCCGCAGGCATCGGAGCCTTGCTGGTGACATTGTTGTTTCGGGCGAAACGGACTTGACGGAAGCTTTCTTTCGGTTGTATGATAGAGAAAGCAATCGGAACAGGAATACAAAAGAAAAGAACGAGAATATACAAAAGATAAAAAGCACAAAGAGGGATGGAGGGAAGGAATGAAGGAAAAACTATATACGATTGATGTCAACGATGCGTGGAAGGCGGGGGATGAGTGTCCTTTCTGTTATTTGGAGCGAAAGTTGGAGCAGGACACCCTCTCTTTTGTGCTGGGTTCCTCTTACATGGAGAGCGATATTCGGGAGCAGACCGATAAAACAGGATTTTGTCGAGTGCATACCAAGAAGATGTACGATTATGGCAATTCCTTGGGGAATGCTTGGATTTTAAAGACTCGGATGCAGTACCTAAACCAGAATCTGAAGGATAGGATGAAGAGCTATACACCGGAAAAGAAGTCCTTTTTTTCCAAGTTCAAAAAAGCGGAGGAGATAGTTTCCTTGGAGCCTGTGCGTTTTATTCAGGAGCAGGAGAGTCACTGCTATGTCTGTGAGCGTATGGATGCAACTTATCAGAGGTATTTGGATACCTTCCTTTACATGGTAAAACAGGACGGGGAGATGATGGAGCACATCCGTGGCTCAAAGGGACTGTGCCTGCATCACTTTGCGGAGGTGTTAGAGAAAGCGGAGGAGAAGCTGGATGCTTCCGTAAAGGAGAAATTGATTCCGCTTTTGTATGAAAAAATGGCGGAGAATCTGGATCGCATTCAGGAGGACATTGACTGGTTTATCGAAAAGTATGACTACCGCAATGCGGATGCCGACTGGAAGAATTCCAAGGATGCAGTTCCCCGTACCATGCAAAAGATTGTGGGCGGATATCCGGCGGACCCAGTGTTTAAAAAAGACTAGAGAAAGAAAGGTGTATGGTGAAGCACATGGTGGCATGGATACTGGCTGGGCTGTCAGCAGGAGTGGCAACGGTGGTGGGAGGGCTTTTGCGTTCTCGCTATGAGAGGGCACATTTTGTGACAGAGACCTTTTGCATTCAAAGTCCTAAGATACGGGAGGAGACCACACTGGTTTTTTTGACCGATTTGCACAGCCAGGTTTTTGGGGAGGACAACGAGGCCTTGGTCGAGGCCATTGCAAAGGTGCAGCCCGACTATATTTTATCGGGCGGCGATGCGATGGTGGTGAAAAGGGGAGAGGCAGACTGTACGGTTCCCTTGGCCTTATTTGGCAAGCTAGCAAAACGCTGGCCCTTACTCTGTGCAAATGGCAACCATGAGACCAGAATGAAGGAGCAGAAAAGTGTGTATGGAGACCGTTATCCGACTTACCAGAAGGAGCTGAGAAAGCTGGGGGTACGTACCTTGGTCAGCGGCTCCTATGAGATAAAGCCATGGCTTAGGGTCTCCACCGTGGAATTAGAAAACCGTTTTTACAAGGATGGCTTTCCGGCTCAGATGGAGCCGTCCTATCTTTCGGATAAGTTGGGGAATGCGGATGCTTTCACGTTTGAGATTTTGTTGCTGCATTCGCCTTTATTCTTTCGAGCCTGCAGACAGTGGGGAGCGGACTTGACACTCTCCGGACACTTTCACGGGGGAACCATACGCCTGCCGCTGTTGGGAGGGGTGATGACCCCGCAGTACCAGTTTTTTCACCCCAAGTGTGCCGGTTTCTTTGAAAAGGATGGACGCTATCTTCTTGTGGGGAGAGGTTTGGGAACCCACTCGATTAACATCCGCATAGGGAATCGACCGCAGCTTGTGGTGCTTCGCCTGCTGCCGCAGGAAAGGGAGGCAAAGCAAGACCGGTAAAGAGAGGAAGCGTGTTTGTTTTGAAGGGGATGGAGAGAAGGAGAGAGGTATGACAGAGATTTCATATAAGTTGGAGAAATTTGAGGGACCTTTGGATCTTTTGCTCCATCTGATAGAAAAAAATAAGGTGAATATTTATGACATTCCGATTGTGGAAATCACAACGCAGTATCTGGAATATGTCAGTCAGATGCAGAAGCAGGATTTGAATCTGGTCAGCGAATTTTTGGTGATGGCGGCAACGCTGCTCAATATTAAGGCTAGGATGCTGCTGCCAAAGACGGAGAGCGAGGAAGAGTTACCCGAGGATGACCCCAGAGCGGAGTTGGTAGCTAGGCTGTTGGAATACAAAATGTACAAGTTTGTAGCGGAGGAGCTGAGCGAGAGGGAGGAAGAGGCTTTGCGGGTGTTTTACAAAAAGCCAACCATCCCCAAGGAGGTGGCAAAGTACGAGCCACCGGTGAATCTGGATTTGCTCTTGGATGGCCTTACCTTGGACAAATTAGAGCGGATTTTCCAGTCTGTGCTACGCAGGCAGGAGAACAAAGTGGACCCTGTGCGGAGTCGTTTTCGGACAATTCAGAAGGAGCCAGTGAGTTTGGAAGAGAAAATCCACGAGGTGCTGCATTTCGCTTCCATGCATCAAAGATGGAGTTTTCGGGAATTTTTGATGGGGCAGAGAGACCGCTTTGAGGTGGTTGTGACCTTTCTTGCTCTTTTGGAGTTGATGAAGGTTGGAAAAATCCGCCTGTATCAGGAGGAAGCCTTTGCGGATATGCAGGTGGAGACCGTGGAAGGAAGAGAAGCGGACGCAGAAGAATGGAAGTGGGAAGGAATGGAAGATTTTGATGGAGAGACAGCAGGTGGAGACGGAGTTTAGGACGGAGGTCGAGCATACGATAAGCACAGAGGCTAAGGCAGAGAAGGTGCTGGACGAGAGGGAGCAGGAGACGGTAGTGGAAGCGGTGCTGTTTGCGATGGGGCAGTCTGTGGAGACCTCCCGTTTGGCAGCGGCTCTCGGGCAGGATGAACAGACAGCAGTGGCGGCGGCAAAAAGACTGGCTGTTCGCTACGACAGGGAGCAGAGGGGAATGCAGATTGTGGAGCTGGAAGACTGTTTTCAGATGTGTACAAGGGGGAAGTATTACGAGAATCTGATTCGGGTTGCCTCTGTGCCCAAAAAACAGGTTCTCTCGGACGTGGTGTTGGAAACCTTGGCTATCATTGCTTACCGCCAGCCGGTGACGAAGCTGGAGATTGAAAAGATTCGAGGGGTGAAGTCCGACCATGCAGTGAATCGTTTGATTGAGTATAATCTGGTATATGAGGCAGGCCGCATGGATGCCCCCGGACGACCGGCTCTGTTTGCCACAACGGAGGAGTTTTTGCGTCGTTTTGGAGTGGGAAGTGTGGAAACGCTGCCCGAAATCTATCCAGAAAAGGTGATGTGGATGAGAGAGGAAGTGGAGGAAGAGCTCAAAGAGATGGAGAGGGAACAGGAGAACTCCAAAGAAGAAGAGGAGGACGAGGACAAATAAGGACGTAAAAAAAGAAGCAAAATGGAAGACGTAATGCCAAAAAACGGTGAAAAGATGCAAAGGAAAGCTCTTGACTTACAGACGGCTTGGTGGTATCATAAAAATCCCAAAACCACAAAATATAGTTTTGGTTTTACTTAGCACCACAAGATAGGCAATGTTTTACAAAAAAACCCAATTTTTTGGAAAATGAGACAGTGCCCGTTCATAGAATTTGCGAGTCCAAAAGGCTCAGGAGACCAAATAAAAACAGGAAGTCGGAGGGAGAGCTTCATGCATCACAGTGAGATTCAAATCATCAAAAAAGACGGAACCAGAGAGAATTTTAACGTACAGAAGGTGGTGGTAGCGGTTAATAAGTCGGCAGACCGTGCCATGATTACCTTCACGCAGGCAGAGTTGAACTTTATCTGTAACTTTGTGACAGAGAAGGCGGAGGAGTTGGAGACCAAGGAGATTCGCATCGCTCAAATGCACAACATCGTGGAGGGAGCCTTGGAGAGAGTGAATCCGCAGGTAGCGAAGAGCTATCGGGATTATCGCAACTACAAGCAGGACTTTGTGCAAATGTTGGATGAGGTTTACAAAAAGAGCCAGTCCATCATGTACATTGGAGACAAGGAAAATAGCAATACGGACAGTGCCTTGGTTTCCACAAAGCGCAGCTTGATTTTTAACGAGCTGAACAAGTCCCTGTACCAAAAGTTCTTTATGACGGTGGAGGAGCTGCAGGCCTGTAGAGAGGGCTATCTCTACATCCACGACATGTCCGCAAGAAGGGACACGATGAACTGCTGTCTGTTCGATGTGAACAGTGTGCTGACCGGCGGTTTTGAGATGGGAAATCTCTGGTACAACGAGCCAAAGACTCTGGATGTCGCTTTTGATGTGATTGGAGACATTGTGTTGAGTGCTGCCAGCCAGCAGTATGGTGGTTTCACGGTTCCGAGCGTGGAGAATATTCTAGCTCCCTATGCGGAGAAATCCTATGCCAAGTACATCCAAAAGTATGAAGATTTGGGCATTCCGGAGGAGAAAGCGAAGGAAGTGGCTTGGAGCGACGTGCAAAGAGAAATGGAGCAGGGCTTTCAGGGCTGGGAGTACAAGTTTAATTCCGTCTCCTCCAGCCGAGGCGACTACCCCTTCATTACCATGACAGCTGGAACTGGAACCAGCCGCTTTGCTAAGATGGCAACCATCACCATGCTGAATGTGCGTCGAAAGGGACAGGGCAAGAGCGGTCATAAAAAGCCAGTGCTCTTCCCTAAGCTTGTGTTCCTGTACGATGAAAATCTACACGGAGAAGGCAAGGAGCTGGAGGATGTATTTGAGGCAGGGATTGCTTGCTCCACAAAAACCATGTATCCGGATTGGCTTTCCCTCACCGGAGAGGGCTACATTGCAAGCATGTACAAAAAATACAAAAAGATTATCTCGCCTATGGGCTGCCGTGCCTTCCTCTCCCCTTGGTACGAGCGTGGAGGCATGAAACCGGCGGACGAGAAGGACGAACCGGTATTTGTGGGAAGATTTAATGTCGGAGTTGTGAGTCTGCATCTGCCTATGATTTTGGCGAAGGCAAGACAGGAAGGAAGAGATTTCTTTGAGGTGCTGGACTACTATCTGGAACTCATCCGAAAGATTCACATCCGCACCTACGCGTACTTGGGAGAGATGCGTGCTTCCACCAATCCCTTAGCGTATTGCGAAGGTGGTTTCTACGGCGGACATCTGGGTCTGCACGATAAGATTAAACCTCTCTTAAAGACGGCGACCGCTTCCTTCGGCATCACAGCCTTCAATGAGCTGCAGAGACTCTACAATGGCAAATCCCTTGTGGAGGACGGCCAGTTTGCCTTAGATGTGCTCAAGCACATCAATGAGAAGGTGGAGGAGTTTAAGCAGGCAGATGGAAATCTTTATGCCATTTATGCGACTCCTGCGGAGAATCTCTGTGGACTTCAGGTCAAGCAGTTCCGTAAGCAGTATGGCATCATCGAGAACGTGTCTGACAGAGAGTATGTCAGCAACGGTTTCCACTGCCACGTAACCGAGGATATTACACCGATTGAGAAACAGGATTTGGAATATCGTTTCTGGGAAC
This sequence comes from bacterium, assembly GCA_030524485.1. Lineage (GTDB taxonomy): Bacteria > Bacillota > Clostridia > Lachnospirales > Lachnospiraceae > CAJMNU01. Next base: position 11,793 of record JAUNGR010000019.1, read on the forward strand.
TCTCGAATGGAGGAAAGATTCAGTATGTGAAATATCCCATCGCTTATAACGTGGATGCAGTGAAGACTCTGGTGCGCCGAGCGATGAAGATGGGCTTTTACGAGGGCGTAAATCTCTCTCTGTCCTATTGCGATGACTGTGGACATGAGGAGCTGGATATGGATGTGTGTCCGGTGTGCGGCAGCCACAATCTTACAAAGATTGACCGCATGAATGGTTATCTGAGCTATTCCCGTGTGAAGGGAGATACAAGGCTGAACGATGCTAAGATGGCGGAAATCAAAGAGAGAAAGAGTATGTAACGGATACGAACGAGTATCCGTGGACAAGGGAGGAAAGAGCTATGGTGGTTTATAGGGAGGTCTTAACTTCTTTTTATACGTTTATTATCGTGGCACTTTGGGTGTTGACGATTATCGGAAAGTGGAAGATGTTTGAGAAGGCCGGAGAGCCGGGCTGGGCATCCATCATTCCTTTCTATGCGGACTATAAGTTGTATCAGATGGCATGGGGAAATGGATGGTTGTTTTTGCTGGCACTGGTTCCCGTGGTGAACATTGTGGTAGCGGCCATCGTGTGCTGGAAGTTGGCACAAGCCTTCGGAAAGGGCGTGGGATTTGCGATAGGGATGTTTTTGATTCCCTCTCTGTTTTACATGATACTGGGCTTTGATGCTTCCCAGTACCTAGGAGTACAGGATTAAAAACGACAAAAGAAGGAGCCAAGTTATCCGGATATTTAGGGATACTGGCTCCTTTTTTGATTCTTAGTCTAGGACCTCGGTGCATTTATGGGTTGCGGAAAAAATGGCTCTATGTTACACTGTCCTCACGACCAAAGGAGGAAGAACACATGCGTTACCATAATATAACAAAGGACGATATGCTAAACGGGGAGGGACTGCGCACCGTTCTCTGGCTGGCAGGTTGTAACCATCGCTGTCAGGGATGTCACAATCCGATTACATGGGATGAAAAAGGGGGGCTGCCCTTTGACGAGGAGGCGAAGGAGGAGCTTTTTTCTTATCTGGAAAGGCCCTATATTTCCGGCATCACCTTTAGCGGAGGAGACCCCCTCTTTCCCGCTAACCGCAGGGAAGTGGGAGAACTGATGAGAGAGATAAAGGAGCGTTTTCCGAATAAAAATATTTGGCTGTACACCGGCTATGACTGGGAAGAGGTCTGTGAGCTGCCTTATCTGAAGTTTGCAGATGTGGTGGTGGATGGCAAGTTTGTGGAAGCCAAGAAAGATGCCAAACTGCACTGGAAGGGCAGCAGCAATCAGAGAGTGATTGATGTGAAAAAAACCTTGGAGACGGGAAGGGTCGTCTTGTGTAAGTAGACTCAGAGGGAGTAGCATAAAGAGAAAAAGGGAATACGAACCAGAAAAACAAAGAGAACAACATAGGAGACAGAAAGATGGCAGTAATCAGAATCAAATATTTTTCCGATGAGATTGAGAAATTATGTTACATAGATAAGAAGTCCGACTGGATTGATTTGCGGGCAGCCAAGGAGGTCAGTATGAAAAAGGGCGATTTCTGCCTGATTCCTCTTGGGGTGGCGATGCAACTGCCGGAGGGCTATGAAGCACATATTGTTCCCCGCAGCAGCACCTACAAAAATTTTGGCCTGATTCAGGCAAACCACATGGGTGTGGTGGACGAGAGTTTTTGCGGAGACAATGACCAATGGCATTTTCCGGCGATTGCCTTGCGTGATACCGTGATTCATGTCAATGACCGAATCTGCCAGTTCCGCATCATGGAGCATCAGCCGAGCATTCGTTTTGATGAGGTGGAGACGTTGGGCAATGCGGACAGAGGCGGTTTTGGAACCACAGGGAAGCAGTAGGGGAGAGCAGGGGAAGGAAGAATGAAAAAAAGGAAAAGGATAGCAGCACTTTTGTTGCTGTGTACGCTGTTGACAGCGAGTGCGGGCTGCACTTCTAAGCTCTCCAAGCAGGATTACCGTATGGCGGGAATCGAAGCGATGGAAGCCGGTTCTTATGAGGAGGCAGTGACGCAGTTCGATGAGGCGATAGCACATTCCAATGGCTTTGTTGGAAAATTTGAGCTGGATGTTTTGAAATACCGAGGGGAGGCGGAATTTCGCATGGGGGATTATGCCTCCGCTGCAGAAACCTATGAGACGCTTTTGGAGGCGGATGGGAAGAGGGCAGAGTATTGGTATGCCCTCTGTATGTCTGAGGCAAAACTGGGGGAAGTCGATGCGGCTCTTGCTGCCTTTTCTTCCGGTCAGGAGATGGATGCCAAGGCGAGCGGAGCCGATGAGGCACTCTGGATTTTGGGAGACAGTCTTGTGGAACAACAGAGAGAGGAGGAGGCTCTAAGCCTTTATGAGCAGGTGTTGGCTTCGGGAGAGGTCTCTGCTGCGTTATACAACCGATTGGGACTCTGCTATCTGGAGGCAGCAGCCTATGACAGAGCTTTGGAGTGCTTTACATCTGGCTTGGAAGCGGTGGATGCAGAGGAAAATGAAAAGGTAGATAGAACAGGAGACGAAACGGAGACGGAGGGGGCAGGACTGCAACAGCAGCTGCTCTTCAATCAGGCGGTGGCCTATGAGTTTGCCGGAGACTTCCAGACAGCCAGAGAGCGAATGGAGGCCTATGTGGCTGCCTATCCGGAGCATGAGGAGGCACAAAAGGAATTGACCTTTTTGCAGACTCGATAAAGCAGGTAAGAACAGGAGAAGGAGGAAAGTGCATTGTTTGAAATGGGAGAGGAGAAGGAGAGGGTGCTTTTGGTTGGTGTGAGCACCTGTGAGGAGGACGATACCTCTGCTTCTTTGGATGAGCTGGAGGAGTTGGTGAAAACGGCTGGTGCCGAGACCTTGGACAAAATCATTCAAAACCGAGAACAGGTGCATCCATCCACCTATCTGGGCAAGGGGAAAATAGAGGAAGTCAAGTGGAGAGTGTTTGAGACGGAAGCAACGGGCGTGGTCTGTGACGATGAACTCTCACCGGCACAATTACGCAATCTGGAAGAGGCATTGGACACGAAGGTGATGGACAGAACCATGGTCATTTTGGATATCTTTGCCCGCCATGCCACGACCAGAGAGGGAAAGATTCAGGTGGAGTTGGCACAGCTTAAGTATCGAGCAGCCCGTCTGGTCGGAATCCGCAATTCCTTATCGAGGCTTGGCGGAGGCATCGGAACGAGAGGACCGGGAGAAAGTAAACTGGAGTCAGACCGCCGCTTGATTCATGAGAGGATAGGAAGATTAAAGGCGGAGCTGGAGGAGGTAAAGAGGCATCGAGAGGTCTCCAGACAGCTGCGCAGCCGCAGCCATAGCCTGACAGCGGCAATCGTCGGTTATACCAATGCCGGAAAATCTACGCTTTTGAATGCTTTGACGGATGCTGGTATCTTAGCGGAGGATAAGTTGTTTGCGACTTTGGACCCCACAACCAGAAGCGTTGCCTTAGCAGGTGGGCAGAAGCTATTGCTTACGGATACGGTAGGCTTTATCCGTAAGTTGCCTCATCATCTGATTGAGGCATTTAAGAGTACGTTGGAGGAGGCAAAGTACAGCGATTTGATTTTGCATGTGGTGGACGCTTCCAATCCCAAGATGGATACCCAGATGTATATCGTGTATGAGACCCTAAAGCAGCTCGGTGTGGAGGGAAAGACGGTGATTACGGTGTTCAACAAATGCGACCGAGCGGATACGCTTCCAGCTCTGCGAGATTTTTCTTCGGACTATCAGGTGAGAATCTCCGCCAAAACAGGGGAGGGATTGGACGAATTGAGGCAACTTTTGACGAGCATCCTTCAGGAGAGGCGGGTCTATTTTGAGCACCTCTATCCCTATGCGAGAGCCGGAGAAATTCAGCAGATACGAACCTATGGAGAGCTGGTCTCTGAGGAGTATGGACAGGAGGGAATCCTTGTAAAAGGCTATCTTCCGTCAGAATTGTACCTCAAAGTGATGAAAAATGAGGACGAAAAAGTCTAAATTATGGTAACAAAACAGGGGAAAGGGTTTTCTGTTAAGCAGTACAAAAAAGTGCAGTTCTGCTTGGCAAAAAAAGTGTAAAAATTGGCGAAAATTGGCAGAAATGCACAAGATATAGAAGCAAAATAAATTAAGAAAACAGCATATTGTGTTTTGCATGGGGGTCTGCTATAATGTATTCCATACCGCTTTTCTCTTCCAAAAGTATCCAGAAGTGGGACGAGGGAAGAACAAATTTGAGGACGAAACGAAGACGGAAGAGTTGAAAGAGACTTGAAAGAATCGAAAGAGTTTGAAAGGTTTGGAGAGGTGAATGGAAAGGAGTATGGGGATATGATAGAGGTAGTGAAGCGTGATGGAGAGATTGCAGAATTTTGTTTGGGTAAGATAACAGAGGCGATTCGCAAGGCCTTTGAAGCGACAAAGAAGGCCTACACCAGCGAGATTTTGGAGCTGCTGTCGCTGCGGGTGACGGCCGATTTTCAGCCCAAGATGAAGAAGGGGCAGATTTCGGTGGAGCAGATTCAGGACAGTGCAGAACATGTGCTGGAGCAGACTGGTTACACGGAGGTAGCGAAGGCCTATATTTTGTATCGCAAGCAGCGGGAGAAAATCCGCAACATGAAGGCGACGATGCTGGACTACAAAGAGGTGGTCAATCGCTATGTGAAGGTGGAAGACTGGAGGGTGAAAGAGAACTCTACTGTGACCTATTCGGTCGGAGGTTTGATTTTAAGCAACTCCGGTGCCATCACAGCAAACTACTGGCTGTCTGAGATTTATGACCAAGAGATTGCCGATGCACATCGCAATGCCGATTTGCACCTGCACGACCTCTCGATGTTGACGGGCTACTGTGCCGGTTGGTCCTTAAAGCAGCTGATTTTAGAGGGCTTGGGAGGCATTCCAGGGAAGATTACCTCCTCTCCGGCAAAGCATCTGTCTGTGCTCTGCAACCAGATGGTGAATTTTCTTGGCATTATGCAGAACGAGTGGGCAGGTGCACAGGCCTTCTCCTCCTTTGATACCTATTTAGCTCCTTTTGTGAAGGTAGACAAGTTGGGCTATGCAGAGGTCAAAAAGTGCATCGAATCCTTTATTTATGGTGTGAATACACCGAGCCGTTGGGGCACACAGGCTCCTTTCTCCAACATTACCTTGGACTGGACGGTTCCGGAGGATATGGTACATATGCCGGCGATTGTGGGTGGTAAGGACATGGATTTCACTTACGGAGACTGTAAGCCGGAGATGGATTTGATTAACCGTGCCTTCATTGAGACGATGATAGAGGGCGATGCCAATGGCAGAGGATTTCAGTATCCGATTCCGACCTATTCCATCACAAGGGACTTCGACTGGTCGGACAATGAGAACAACCGTCTGCTCTTTGAGATGACAGCGAAGTATGGAACCCCCTATTTTTCCAATTATATCAACAGCGATATGCAGCCCAGCGATGTCCGCAGTATGTGCTGCCGTTTGCGGCTGGATTTGAGAGAGTTGAGAAAGAAGACCGGTGGTTTCTTTGGCTCCGGCGAGAGTACCGGCTCCATCGGTGTGGTCACCATAAATATGCCGAGAATCGCTTACCTGTCTGCCAACGAGAAAGAATTTTATGGGCGTTTGGATCACATGATGGATGTGGCAGCTCGCTCCTTAAAGATAAAGAGAGAAGTGATCACAAAGCTGCTGGAGGGAGGTCTGTATCCTTACACCAAGAGGTATCTGGGTAGTTTTCAGAACCACTTCTCCACCATCGGTCTGATAGGAATGAACGAGGCCGGTCTGAATGCGGGGTGGCTGAAGAAGGACTTGACACACAGGGAGACCCAAGAATTCACCAAGCAGGTTTTAAATCACATGCGAGAGAGATTGGTGAAGTATCAGGAGGAGTATGGAGACCTCTATAACTTGGAGGCAACTCCGGCGGAGTCCACGACTTACCGCTTGGCAAAGCATGACAAGGAGAGATATCCTCATATCATCACCGCAGCCAAGGAAGGAGAGACTCCTTATTATACCAACAGCTCCCACCTTCCGGTGAGCTACACGGAGGATATTTTTGACGCTTTGGACATTCAGGACGAGTTGCAGACCCGATACACTTCCGGAACGGTCTTCCATGCCTTTCTCGGAGAGAAGCTTCCAGACTGGAAGGCAGCGGCAAAGTTGGTACATACCATCGCACAGAATTATAAGCTGCCATACTACACCTTATCTCCGACCTATTCTATTTGCAGAGAGCATGGCTATCTGAGCGGTGAGCACTTTGTGTGTCCAAAGTGTCAGAAAAAGGCAGAGGTTTATAGCCGCATCACCGGTTACTATCGTCCGGTGCAGAACTGGAATGAGGGAAAGTTGGAGGAGTACCGCAACCGTAAGACCTACGATGTGGCACGGAGCTATCGCATGGGACAGAATAGTAGCCGAAACGATGCAAAGAAGCAGGACGGGATAGCGGCAACGCTGCAGACAAAAGCACAGGAACGGGAAGTCATGGCTCAAAATGCTATGGACAAAAAGGAAGAGATGCTTGCTTTGGGGAATGGTTTGTATCTGTTCACCACAAAGACTTGTCCAAATTGCAAAAAAGCAAAAGAATTTTTGAAAGATATGGAATATCAAGTGGTGGATGCGGAGGAGAATGCAAAATTGAGCGATAGCTTGGGCATCCTGCAGGCTCCAACTTTGGTTTTGATGCAGAACGGAGAGATGACAAAAGTGGTCAATGCCTCCAACATCCGCAAGTTTGCGGAGACGCATCCCTTACAATAAAGAGCAAACAGCGAGGAAATGACAATGAGAAAATATAAGAAATACAGAAGATTAGCAGGAATTGCAGCTCTGAGTTTGCTGCTGGTAGGAAGCAGTGCTTGTCGGGCAAAAGCGACCGATGCGACGACGGAATCGGATGCGGCTGTGACGATGGCTACGTTGGAATCGGAGTCAGAGACGGACTCGGATACCGAGAGCAAGGAGACAGGAAAGTTGGAGGTCAACGGCTCGGAGGCGGAGGGAACGACAAGTACTTCCACCGCAGCGACGACGGAGGCCATCAGCGACGTACAAAGGCTGGCAGATGAGGTGAAGACGGCTGTGGCGAACAAGGATTTGGAAGCTTTGGCCGATTTGATTGCCTATCCGATAGGGATTGTGAGTCCGGATGGAGAGGGCATAGAGGTCGCCAACAAGGAGGAGTTCCTCAAATTAAAGGAGGAGGACCTCTTTTCGGACCGTTTGCTTCGGGTGATTGCCGATGTGGACACCGCCAACATGGATACCGATAAGGACGATTTGGCAATTATGGGTAAGGGTACCATCAATATTGCACTGGGACTCACGGAGGAAGGCAGCATGAAGGTAGTGGCCATCAGCCGCTAACGGACAGAATTCCCTTTGCGTGCAAGCAGGCAGCCTTCACAGCCGCTTGCCAACACTTTCAGAGTAGTACTGCAAAAGAACAGAGGAAATTGGGCTTTTGCAGTACTTTTTTCTTTATGGGACAGCCTTATCCAGTGCCTGCTGTATGGTTTTGATGAGAGCCTGAGAGGTGTATTGGGTTTCGGCTGCATATTCCAGATTCTCTAGGGATTGTTTTTCGACAATCTGTGTCTGCAAGGCGGCAAGAGAGGGTTCAATCAGAGGATACATAGTAGCAATGCTCTCATCCAGAGAGACCAGCTCAATGCCCTTGATGGAAGCAGCGTCCACGGCGACTTCCACATTGATGCTCTGGCTGCCAAGCTTCATGCTGGCGGAGTACACGCCGGGGGCATACACACTTTCACTCTGCGGTTCTTCGGCTGTTTTTTGTGGGCGGAACATGATAAAAAAGAGAGTGATAAGGACGAGAGCCAGTCCGATAAAAATGGCCGTATAAATCAATTCTTTCATCCGAAGCACAACAATCTTGGTTTTGGAACTCATACAAAAACCTCTGGGTTTGTTTGTTACAATGTATGAGCGAGAAGAGAAGAACATGCGAAAAAGATAAGAAAAAGCCGCCGAAGAGGGGAGGAAATGCTTTGAGTTTACAGTATATTTTGGGAGCTTCTGGCTGTGGAAAGACTGCTTATGTCTATCAGCATCTGATTGAACAGTCGCTAAAAGAGCCGGAGCGAATGTTTTTTCTGATTGTGCCGGAGCAGTTTACCATGCAGGCACAAAAGGACATTGTGACTTTGCATCCGAGTCATGCCATGATGAATCTGGATGTGCTGAGTTTTGAGCGTTTGGCCTATCGAGTGTTTGAGGAGCTTTCGCTCGCACAGCCCATGGTGTTGGACGATATGGGAAAGTCCATGGTATTGCGGCGGGTCAGTGCCGATGTAAAAAAGAATCTGGGTTTTTATGCTGGAAAGTTGGATAAGGTGGGCTTCATCAGCCAGCTGAAGTCCATGATTTCCGAGCTGTATCAGTATGGGGTGACTCCGGATGACCTTAGCACTCTCTCTGAAAAGGTGGAGGGAATGCCTTTGTTCCACCAAAAGCTACACGATTTGGAAGTGATTTATCGGGAATTTCAAAATTACATTCAGGGCAATTTTATCACGTCTGAGGAGATTTTGGATGTGCTTTGCAGGGAGCTGACAAAGTCCGAACTTTTGAAAAACAGTGTCATTGCCTTGGATGGCTTCACTGGTTTCACGCCCATTCAGTACCGCCTGTTAGAGCGGTTTTTGTACATGGCGGAGCGAGTGTGGGTGACGGTGACGATAGACAGCCGAGAGGATTTGAGGGATGAGGTGGGGGAGGAGAATCTCTTTTACATGAGTCGAAGGATGCTGCAAAGAATCACCAACTTAGCGGAGAAACAGCACATCCGCATCGAGAAGAGTGTACATTTTCGGGAAAATCCAGCTCTGCGTTTTGAGAAGGCACCGGAGTTGGCTTACTTGGAGAGAAATCTGCTGCGTTATCCCGTGCGGGGACTGGAGAGACCCATGCAGAACCTTCGGCTGCACAAGGCCATCAATCCACAGGAAGAGGTCAGCATGACGGCAAAGGAGATTAGCCGTTTGGTGGAGCAGGAAGGCTTTGCTTATAAGGACATTGCTGTGGTTTGTGGAGATTTGGAGGGCTATGGCAAGGAGCTGCTGCGCCAATTTTCCGCTCGAAAAATCCCCTGCTTTTTGGATGAGAAGAAAAATATCTTAGCCAATCCGGCGGCAGAGCTTTTGAGAGCCGCTCTGGAGGTGTTAAATAAGGATTTTTCTTATGAGGCTGTGTTCCGCTATCTCAAGACAGGCTTTGTCACCGAGGAGAAGGAAAAGCTCTGTCGCATGGAAAATTATGTGATTGCTCTGGGCATTCGAGGACATTCTCGTTGGAATTCCGTCTGGGAGAGAAGCTATCGAGGAGCGGAAGGGTTTGACATGGAGGAGATGAATGCCTTTCGACAGGAGATTGTGGCTCCCTTAAATAAGTTGAGGGAGGGCATGAAGAAGAAAGGCACGGTGCAGGAATGGCTGACGGCTCTGGTGGAGCTTTTGGAGACTTTGGAGGTGGAAAAGAAGCTGCTCCACAAAAAGCAGGAGTTTGAGGCAGGAAGTGAGTGGAATCTGGCCAAGGAATATGAGCAGGTCTATGAGCTGCTGCTGACACTGTTTGACCGCCTTGCAGGGCTTTTGGGGGAGGAGAGACTGTCCCGAAAGGAATTTGCCGATATCTTGGATGCTGGTCTTGCGGAGCTGAAGGTGGGATTGATTCCGGCCTGCGTGGACAGAGTGGTGATAGGAAATGTCAAGAGAACCCGTACTTCCCAGATTAAGGTACTGTTTTTCTTGGGCATCAATGAGGGAAAGGTGCCTTTTGTGAAGGAAAACAGCGGTGTGCTGTCCGAAAAAGAAAGACAGATTTTTGACGAGAATGCGTTGGAATTGGCTCCCTCTGCGAGGGAGGACGGCTTTGAACAACAATTTTATCTTTATCTGACTATGACCAAGCCTTCCACCTATCTGTATCTTTCCTATGTATTGCTGTCCGCAGCAGGAAAGAGCGAGAGACCTTCCTTCTTGATTTCTCATGTGCGAAAACTGTTTCCCAAGCTTTTGGTACAGACGAAGGAGGAGGCAGAAAAGACTGCGATTTACAGCCGACAGGATGCTTGGGAGCAGCTCTGTGTGGGACTGCGGGAAAACTTGGGAGATGGCGGAAAGGAGGAGGAAAGAGCCAAATTTTTGGAGTTGTATCGCTGGTTTTTTGACAATGAGGAAACGAGAGAGGAGGCTCTGCGTCTGGTGGAAGCCTCGGTTCACTCGTATCAAGGAAAGAGCGGAATCGGAAGGGCAGCGGCAAAAGCCGTCTATGGCAGCACACTTCAGGGCAGTGTGACCCGTTTGGAGCAGTTCGCTTCCTGTGCCTACGCACATTTCTTAAAGTATGGCTTGGATTTGTCGGAGCGGCAGGAGTATAGATTGGAGGCCATCGACATCGGAAATCTCTTTCACAGCTCAATTGAGCACTTTTTCCGCCAACTGACGGAGCGAGGGCTTAGACTTCCAGATTTGAAGGAAGAAGAGCGAAAAGCTTTGGTGCAGAGCAGCGTGGAGGCGTGTGCCAGAGAGTACGGCAACACCATCTTGTTCAGCACGGCGAGAAATACTTGGCTGACCGGAAGGGTGGAACGCATCACAGAAAGAACGGTTTGGGCTTTGGGAGAGCAGCTGAAGAGGGGAGATTTTGAACCTTCTGGAATGGAGATTCAGTTTTCCTCGGCGGACAATCTAAAAGCGATGCGAATTTCGCTGTCCGAGCAGGAAGAACTGCGTCTGAAGGGGCGGATTGACCGTCTGGACCTCTGTGAGGATGAGAATCATGTGTATGTAAAAATCATAGATTACAAATCTGGCTCTACGAGTTTTGATTTGGCAGCCTTTTATCGGGGCACACAACTCCAGCTGGTGGTATATTTGGATGCCGTGATGGAAATGCAGGAGAGAAGAACGCAAAAAGAGGTGGTTCCGGCGGGGATCTTCTATTATAATATCGCAGACCCGATGATAGAGGCTAGTGCAGGGGAGTATTGGGGGGACGAACAGATAGAAGGGGAGATTTTGAAGGCTCTGCGTATGAATGGTCTGGTAAATAGCCAGCCAGAGGTAATTCGTCATCTGGATGCCACCATTCGAGAGGAGTCAGAGGTGATTCCGGTTGTTCTAAAGAATGGTGCGATTCAGGAGTCTCGCTCCAGTGTAGCAGACGGAGAACGGTTTGCGTTGCTTCGACGTTTTGCCAGAGAGAAACTAAAGAGTATGGGGCAGGAAATTTTGGAGGGCAAGAATGAGGCTCGCCCCACTCGGCAGGGAGTGCAAACGGCCTGCGATTACTGCCCTTATCATGCCGTCTGCGGCTTTGATTTGAAGACGGAGGGATATTCCTATCGGGTTTTCCAAAAGGTAGGTACGGAGGAGATTTGGCAGGAGATGCAGCAGCGGTGTAGGGAATTCTCAAAAGAAGGAATGGAGGAAAACAGGGGAGAAAAGAAGGCAGAACAACATAGGGAAGAAAATGGGGCAGAAGACAAAAAGGGAGGGAGAAATGCATGAGCGACATGAGATGGACCAAAGACCAACAAAAGGTGATAGAAGCACATAAGCGCAATCTATTGGTTTCGGCGGCTGCCGGAAGCGGAAAGACCGCTGTATTGGTGCAGAGAATCGTGGAGATGATTGCAAATCCCGAGGCACCGATGGATGTGGATGAGTTGCTGGTGGTGACTTTCACAAAAGCGGCGGCTGCGGAGATGAAGGAGAGAGTGGGAGCTGCCTTGGAGGCTTTGCTGGAGGAACATCCCCAAGACCGTCATCTGAGGAGACAAAACACGCTGATTCATCAGGCACAAATCACAACCATAGATAGCTTTTGTTTGTATGTGATTCGTAACTATTTTAATCAGCTGGATATAGACCCAGCCTTTCGGATTGGGGATGAGGGAGAACTCCGTTTGTTGTTGGCTGATGTGATGGAAGAGATGTTAGAGGAGTATTATCAAAGTCAGGATGAGGACTTTGGGGAGTTTGTGGAGGCCTATTCCAGAGGAAAAACCGATGCGGGGATTGACGAGTACATCTATCAAGTCCATACCTTTGCCCAAAGTACTCCGTGGCCGAAGGAGTGGATGGCAAAGTGCAGGCTGGAATTGGAAGCCAAGAGCGAAGAGGAGTTGGAACAGCAGCCTTGGATGGAATATTTGTTTATGGATGTCAGACGACAGGCAGAAGAGGCACTGGATTTGGTTGCGGAGGCAAAGGAGCTTTGCATGGAAGACGATGGACCGGAAGCCTATTTGGAAGCTTTTTCGGATGACGAAGCTCTTATTGAGAGAATTTTGGATGCTGCAAAAGAAACAAATCCAGATTTTTCACGTTTGAACGAGTTGTTGGCAGGGGTGGGAAGTTTGAGTCGTCTAAAGGCCATTCGCAGTAAGACGGTTTCGGCGGAGAAAAAGGAGGAAGCTTCCCGCATTCGTGCTCAGATTAAGTCTATTTTGGGCAAATTGAAAAAGGTATATGCGGTGGGAAATACAGAGGAGGTTTTTGCTGCCATGCAGGGGTGCAGCAGGGCGATTGTCACGCTGCTGCGTTTGGCAGAGGACTTTACGGATCGTTATCAGGCAGCAAAAAAGGAGAAAAATCTGGTGGATTTTTCGGATTTGGAGCATTTTGCACTTGAGATTCTATTGCGGGAACCCACAGAGGAAGAGAGGGCGAATCCCAAATTATGGATGGTGGAGGGAAGGGTTCCGAGCGAGGCGGCAAGACAGCTTGCTTCCCAATACCGAGAGATTTTGATTGATGAGTATCAGGATAGCAATCTGGTGCAGGAAACCCTATTGAGAAGCATTTCCAGAGAGGGGGAGGGAAGTCCGAATCTTTTTATGGTAGGGGATGTGAAGCAGAGCATCTATCGTTTTCGTCTTGCTAGACCGGAATTGTTTATGCAAAAATATGCAAGTTATTCTAAGGAGGACAGCCTGTATCAAAAAATTGAGTTGCATCAAAATTTTAGAAGTCGAAGAGAGGTGCTGGAGAGTGCCAATCAAGTCTTTTGGAGGTTGATGATTGCTAGCATAGGAGGAATCCGATACACGGAGGAACAGGCTCTGCATGTGGGGGCGGAGTTCGCTCCGATAGAGTCCGAGGGGCAGGCAGAAGAGTCGGTCTGGGATTACCGAACGGAATTGCTGCTCTGCGACACCACAGAGGCAACAAAACCGGCAGCGGTGGAGAAGGAAGAGGAAGGGAAAGAGGAGACGGAAGGCAAAAAGAGACAAAGAAACAAAGTGTCCGAATCTAAGCTGGCCGAGGACAAAGAAGAATTCACGGCAAAAGAAGCGGAAGCCCATATGATAGCCAAGAAAATCCGAGAAATCACAGACCCCGAAACGGGGATGTTAGTGTGGGACAAAAAGCAAAAGAAATATCGCAGAGCCAGATATCAGGACATTGCGATTTTATCCAGAGCCATCACTGGTTGGGCGGAGATTTGCAGCAATGTTCTTTTAAACAGTGGAATTCCAGCGGTAGCGGAAACGAGAACCGGCTACTTTACGGCGGTTGAGGTGGAAACCATACTTAGTTTTCTGGCAGTTTTGGACAATCCGATGCAAGATATCCCGCTGGCAGCTGTGCTGCACTCTCCCATAGGTGCTTTGAGTGACCGAGAACTCGCCGTTTTGATGGCAGCTTTTAAACAGATGCCCGATAGGGGACAGGATAGAGGACTGTATGCGGCCTATGCTGCAGCTATCTATGGCATAAGCAAAAAAGAGGAAAGTCAGGAGGAAGAGGAGCGTTCCAAACAACTCTTGGCTGCTTTTGCAGAGCAGGAAGAGGGAGAGTTTGGGGATATGCTCTCTAGCATAGAAAAAGACACAGCAAAAAAGGGAACACTGACAGAACAAGCGGATGAGAATGAGGAAGAAGAGGTGGATAGCCAAGAAGAAAGATGCTTCCCTGTATTAGAAGAAACAATCCGAGAAAAGTTGCTGAAAGTGGAAGCCTTGTTTGTGCGGCTACGGGCGGCAGCCTCCTATCTTCCGATTCATGAACTTTTGTATATGATTTTTGAGGAAACGGGATATTATCGCTATGTGCAGGCCATGCCCGCTGGACAGGTAAGAGCGGCAAATTTGGACATGCTTGCAGAGAAGGCAGCGGCCTACGAAGCGACAAGCTACCGAGGAGTTTTTCATTTTATTCGCTACATCGAAAAGTTGAAGAAATATGATACGGACTTTGGAGAGGCAGCTCTTTCTGGCGAGGAGGACAATGCAGTTCGAATTATGAGCATTCATAAGAGTAAGGGACTGGAGTTTCCGATCGTATTTCTTGCCGGAATGGCGAAAAAATTTAATAAGATGGATTTGAGAAAAAAGGTGCTGATTGACCCTGAGATGGGCATCGCGGCGGATTATATGAATCTGGAAAAAAGAGTGCGTTTCGCAACTCTCAAAAAGCAGGTATTAAAGAGACGGATGGAAGTGGAAAATCTGGGAGAAGAGTTGCGAGTGCTCTATGTAGCGATGACGAGAGCAAAAGAAAAGCTCTTTTTGACAGCGGCTTTGTCTGGCTTGGAGAAACGAATCGAAAAATGGGTGGGGAAAAACCAGAATGAAATGCTGTTTACCACCGTAGGAGCGGCAGACTCCTATCTGGACTGGATTTTGATGAGCCTTCCAGGGGAGATGGGGGAGATTCTATCTTCTCAAAACGAGGGGAAAAAGCAAAAATTTGGCTGGTTGACCCTGCAAAATTTACCCCTCACCGAGTTGGTGGAAAGTGAGGTGGAGCAGCAGGTCGAGAGAAAAATCCGCAAGGAAGAGTTGTTGAATTTTGATACGGAGAAGGAGTATCATGCAGAATTACAGGAACATTTGGAGCAGGTGATGCATTTTGTGTATCCGCATGAGGAGGACATTACGCTGCACACAAAAATTGCAGTGTCCGAACTTAAGAAAAAAACGTATCAGATGGATGTGGAAGAGGCAGAATTTTTGCCAAGCAGTCCAGAATTCTTGAAGCGTTCTATGAACGATGAGGATGCAGAAGAGGAAGACAGCAAGAAAATGTCCAAAGATAAAGATACCGTGGACAAACGTAGGACAAGAGAAGAGAATATGGCAAGAGGAGCCGAGCGAGGAACCATGTATCATCATGTGCTGGAATTGCTGCCCATGCAGGAACTTTCTTTCGTAGCGTCCGAAAAGGAAGTCGAAGATTGGGTTCTGCTTCAGGTGCAAAATTTGGTTTTGGAGGGAAAACTCTCTAAGGAAGAGGAGAAGATAGTGGAAGCTCGACCACTGGCACGCTTCTTACTGTCCGCATTGGGAAGACGGATGAGGCAGGCAGCCAAGGAAGGAAGGCTACAAAAAGAAAAGCAATTCGTGATGGGAATGGTCGCAAAAGAACTTCCTGGCTTTGCCAATTCCGATGAGTATGTGGTGATTCAGGGAGTGGTGGATGCTTGGTTTGAGGAAGATGGAAAGGTAATTTTGGTAGACTATAAGACCGATCGAGTGAGAAAAAGAGATGGGGAAAGTATATTGGCGGAGCGTTATCAGACACAGTTGGACTATTATGAGAAGGCTCTGGCCAAAATTACAAAAAAAACGGTAGCTGAGAAGTGGCTGTACTCGTTTTCGTTGGGAAAAGAAATCAAGCTAAAATAAAAGAAAGGGACTCCATTGAACAGGCGATAAGTGCATTAACGAAGGAATTCAACCAGAAGTTGTACGAGGAAGAGCTTAGGAAAGAAGGAAGAGAAAAATGCTTATGAGAAGTACTACCATCTGAAAGAGTCCTAGAAATATGGAAAAGGTCTGTCAGATCAAGATTCACTGACAGACCCTTTTCCTGCTAAAAGTAGAGATTCTTATTCTGCTACGATTAACTCTTTCGCATAGGGAAGAGTCAAAATCCAATCGCAGAAAGTATGCCATTCTGCCAGCTTATGGTCTTTTCTGGCATAATAGATACCTACTAAGGTCTCATAATTAAAGGAACAGGTACGCATCTGGTTGTAGCTTGAAGGCAAAAGTTGAATCATGTCATACCAGTCAGCTTTATTTTTATTGTTCATGTAGCTAAGGCGTATTTCCTCTAACTTTGCTACTATCTGTTCCATGAAAGCCAGGGCATCTTCAGACATGTGGTCATGGCTGAAATCATCCAGAGAGAAAGGTTTGCTGTGTATTTTATGCATGGTACTTGTTGAGTTGGCTACGGTAGCAATCTTGTAGGTGTCGTATTCTTTCCACCAGTATAAGGGAGCCGTTATGTCCACGGATACAAAAATCTGGCGCAGATACTTGCGATGGTCGCTTCCAGCACGGCGGAGACGAACGGCAAGGTCTAAATCGTTTGGTCCTAAGATATACTCCCCTTTCTCATTATAATAGCTATCTATGCGATTCCAACTGTTCATTGGATTTCTTGCTCCTCGGAGAGCGTTCTCAAAATTCATTACACTGCTGTGCTCCAATTGAATCATAGTAGTTCCTCCTGTTTATAGTGTACTTGAAAAGTATAGCATAGCTTACAAAGCTTGTAAAGTTTCCTCTTTTTACGGTTACAGACTTGCTATTTTAGAAAGATAATGATAAACTGTGAATGTTCCGGATGGCAGTTGTGAGAATTGGACATTTGCGTCACAGGCACGGAGCGAGGTGGTACAAAGCATATAGGATTGAGGAGGAAGTAGCATGTCAAAGGAGAAGAAAACGGTGCTTAAGAGCGGAGACCTCTGGGTGGAGGTAAATGCTTTTGGAGGAGAGTTGTCCAGAATCTTGGACAGAAAAACAAATCAGGAAATTCTGTGGAATGCAGACCCAAAAATCTGGAATCGTCACGCTCCCATTTTGTTTCCCTTTGTCGGAAAATGCTATGAAAAGTCTTATCTTTACCAAGGAAAGACTTATGCGATGCCAACTCAGCATGGTTTTGCCAGAGATATGGAATTTACAAAGTTAAGTGAGACGGAGAATGAGGTTTGGTATGAGCTGAGAGACAGTGAGAAAACCAGAGAGCAGTATCCATTTGCTTTCCGGCTTCAGGTTGGACATCGTCTGGAGGGGCGTTTGCTTCGAGTGATGTGGAAGGTGGTCAACGAGGGAGATGAGGAGCTGCTATTTATGATAGGCGGACATCCGGCCTTTATGATACCGGAGGGAGCCTCTTTGTATGATGTAAGCCTTCGTTTCAATCAAAAGGATGCCTTGCACTATCAGGCACCGGATGCTGACGGTTATGAAAATCCGGCCTTATCCGGAACACTGTCGCTTCAAGATGGCAGAGTGGACATCACAGAAGGTTTCTTTCATAAAGCTCTGACCTATATCTTCGACAAGGCAGAGGTAACAAAAGCAGAACTCTTGGTGAAGGAGAACCCCTATATTACGATTGATTGTGAGGGCTTTCCCTATCTGGCAGTCTGGACGGTGGAGGAGACCCATCCCTTTGTTTGTCTGGAGCCTTGGTATGGACGCTGTGCAACGAGAGGTTTTGTGGGAGAATTAAAAGAGAGAGAAGGTATCGTGACGCTAGCGGCTCACGAGACATTTAAAACGGAATATACCATAGAAGTGCACGAAGTAATTGAGGTAAACTGACATGATTCGCCTTACGGCGAATCACCACTATTCATGAAAGTCGATTGCTCCGTGTTCTGCACGGTCTACGCTCCGCTCCGGTCGTTGCCAAACGGGCATCACCGGTGCCTGGCAACGCAATCGCCGCCTGTATTCATAATCCGGGCTATCGCCCTACTGATTCATACAGGCTTGGCTGTCAAATATCTGTGCATCCTTGGATGCGAGCATCCAGTCTGCCCAGCTGCTTGACAGCACTTTCAGAGTAAAATGCTGCAGGAGGATAAAAATGTACAAGATTGTAAAAGCAGAAAAGCTGGCAGATAAGATTTATCTGATGGACGTTGTTGCACCAAGAATCGCAAAGTCCTGCCAGCCGGGAGAATTTTTGATTGTGAAGATGGATGAGGTGGGAGAGAGAATCCCGCTGACCATTTGTGACTTTGACCGAGAAGCAGGAATAGTCACCATCGTGTTCCAGATTGTGGGAGCTTCCACAGAGAGAATGGCAGAACTGAAAGCAGGCGATGCTTTTCAGGATGTTGTGGGACCTTTGGGACAGGCTTCCGAATTTGTTCATGAAGATTTGGAGGAACTCAAAAAGAGAAAATACGTCTTTGTGGCAGGTGGTGTAGGTACAGCTCCGGTTTATCCGCAGGTAAAGTGGATGAAAGAGCATGGCATAGATGTGGATGTTATCATCGGTGCAAAGAACAAGGATTTGGTGATTCTTGCCGATGAGATGGAGAAGGTTGCCGGTCATCTCTATGTGACCACGGACGATGGCTCCAAC
The DNA here is from genome assembly GCA_030524485.1 of bacterium. GTDB lineage: Bacteria > Bacillota > Clostridia > Lachnospirales > Lachnospiraceae > CAJMNU01. Next base: position 30,166 of record JAUNGR010000019.1, read on the forward strand.
GGACGCAAGGGTATGGTAACCGATGTATTGAAGGATTTGGTTTTGAATCAGGGAAAGAGCTACGATGTCTGTGTGGCAATCGGCCCGATGATTATGATGAAGTTTGTTTGCTTGCTGACCAAAGAATTGCAGATTCCTACGATTGTCAGCCTGAATCCCATCATGGTGGATGGAACTGGTATGTGTGGAGCTTGTCGTGTTAGTATCGGAAACGAAGTGAAATTTGCCTGCGTGGATGGACCGGAGTTTGACGGCCATTTGGTAAACTTCGACGAAGCGATGAAGAGACAGCAGATGTATAAGACAGAGGAAGGCAGAGCACTGCTTCGTCTCAGAGAGGGAAAGACACATCATGGCGGTTGCGGACAGTGCGGAGGTGAAAAATAATGGCAATTACAGTAGATAAGATGAAAAAAGTTCCGGTTCGTGAGCAGGACCCGAAGGTGAGAGCCACAAATTTTGAAGAAGTATGTTTGGGTTATAACATGGAAGAGGCACAGGCAGAGGCATCCCGCTGTCTGAATTGTAAAAATGCAAAGTGTATGACTGGATGTCCGGTATCCATTCACATTCCGGATTTCGTTAAGAAGGTAGAAGCAGGAGATATTGAGGGAGCAGCTAACGTAATCGCTCTGTCCTCCGCACTTCCGGCAGTCTGCGGCCGTGTTTGCCCGCAGGAGAGCCAGTGCGAGGGCGTTTGTGTCAGAGGAATCAAGGGAGAGCCCGTTTCCATCGGAAAACTGGAAAGATTTGTGGCTGACTGGTCCAGAGAGAATGGATTTGTTCCGAAGGTAGCCGAGGAGAAGAATGGTAAGAAGGTAGCTGTGATTGGTTCCGGTCCGGCAGGATTGACCTGTGCTGGAGATTTGGCAAAATTAGGCTATGACGTGACTATTTTTGAGGCTCTGCATGAGCCAGGCGGCGTTCTGACCTACGGCATTCCGGAGTTCCGTCTGCCAAAGAATACCGTAGTGCGTTCCGAGATTGAGAACGTAAAGAAACTGGGAGTTACCATTGAGACCAACGTTATCATTGGAAAAACGGTGACAGTAGATGAGCTGTTTGAGAATGAGGGCTTTGAGGCTGTATTCATCGGTTCCGGAGCAGGACTTCCCAAGTTTATGGGAATTCCGGGCGAGAATGCCAACGGCGTTTTCTCTGCGAATGAGTATCTGACCAGAAGCAACCTGATGAAGGCCTTCCGTGACGATTACGACACACCGATTGTGGCAGGCAAGAAGGTAGCTGTTGTCGGAGGTGGAAACGTAGCGATGGATGCCGCAAGAACCGCACTGCGTCTGGGTGCAGAGGTACACATTGTGTATCGAAGAAGTGAGGCAGAGCTTCCCGCTCGTGTGGAGGAAGTGCATCACGCAAAGGAAGAGGGCATTATCTTTAACCTTTTGACCAATCCAGTGGAAATTCTGACGGATGAGAAGGGCAATGTAAGCGGCATGGTAGTGCGTAAGATGGAGTTAGGTGAGCCGGATGCTTCCGGAAGAAGAAGACCGGTGGAGATAGAAGGCTCTGATTATACCATTGATGTGGATACGGTGATTATGTCTCTGGGAACCAGTCCAAACCCACTGATTTCCAACACCACAAAGGGATTGGAAATCAACAGACACAGATGCATCGTGGCAGAGGAAGCTACCGGAAAGACCAGCAAAGAGGGCGTGTACGCTGGTGGAGATGCTGTGACGGGTGCAGCAACGGTAATTCTTGCAATGGAAGCTGGAAAAGCAGGAGCAAGAGGAATCCACGAGTATTTAT
>JAUNGR010000160.1 GCA_030524485.1 bacterium
TAGAACCGAAAGGTTCTTAGAAGCCCATTGCCTTTAGGCGATGGGTAGTTCACAAAACAAAATTACAAAATCTTAGACAAAAAGTTTTGCAGACGTTCGGATTTGGGATGTGAGAAGAATTCTGCTGGAGGCTGTTCCTCCACAAAATCTCCGCCATCCAAAAACATCACACGGCTGGCCACTTCTTTTGCGAAGTTCATCTCATGGGTCACAACCACCATAGTCATTTTTTCCTTCGCAAGCTCTCTCATAACCTCCAAAACCTCTCCTACCATCTCTGGGTCTAGGGCTGAGGTCGGCTCATCAAAAAGCATCACATCCGGTTTCATAGCAAGGGCACGCACAATCGCAATTCTCTGCTTCTGTCCACCGGAAAGCTGACTTGGGTAGGCATTTGCTCTGTCTGCCAGTCCCACTCTTGCTAAGAGCTTCATCGCTTCCGCTTCTGCCTCGCTCTGGGAACGTCCCTGCAGCTTCACCGGACCAATCGTCAGATTCTTTAAGATGGTCATATGCGGGAAGAGGTTAAATTGCTGGAATACCATTCCCATCTTCTGACGCAGCTTATCAATGTTTGTCCTCTTGTCCGTGATGTCAGTGCCTTCAAACAGGATTTTTCCTCCTGTCGGCTCCTCCAAACGATTCAGACATCTCAAAAATGTGGATTTTCCAGAACCGGAAGGTCCCACCACAAACACAATGTCTCCTTTGTAGATATCCACATTGATATTTTTTAACACCGAAACATTGGACTGAAAAGACTTGCTTAGGTTTTCCACATGAATCAGAGGCTCACTTCCATTCTCAAATCCATTTTTCTTATCGTTCACTCTTTCTCAGTCTCCTTTCCAGTATTCCTACCAATTTTGTCAAAATCGTTACAATAATCCAATAAATAAAGGCAACGGTAATCAGCGGCAGCACTGGATTGTAAGTGCGGCTTCTCACCAAATCTCCTGCCCTTGTCAAATCCTGCAGAGCAATAAAACTCACCACGGAAGTCTCTTTTAGGAGAGCAATGAACTCATTGCACAGTGGCGGAAGAACATTTTTAAATGCCTGCGGAAGAACGATGTACCAAATGGTCTGTGCATAATTGAATCCCAGACTGCGTCCAGCCTCAAACTGTCCATTGTCAATCGACAAGATACCACTTCTAAAAATCTCTGCCACATAGGCACCAGAGTTAATGGCAAAGGTAAGAACTGCCGTCACCATCTTGCTGGCATCTGGACTGCTGAACACAATAAAGTACATAATCATGAGCTGTACCAAAACCGGAGTTCCTCGAATGATGGACAGATAGGCACCAGCAATTGCATTGAGCAGCTTCAGCTTTCCTGTCTTTTCATGGGTGGAACGCACAGTTCCCACCAAAAAGCCGATGATGATACCAAAAATCACTGAAAACAGAGTAACCGTCAATGTCACCTTCAAACCATTGAAGAAGAACAGATAGCGGTCATCCGCAATAAAGTTCCGATAAAAATGTTCCTTCGTTAAGTACTGCGATAAATTCATCTATCTCTCCCTTTTATCCGACATTTTGAGGCTTCTCTTACTCTGCCGGAATGTACTTGTTTACAATCGCATCAAAAGTGCCATCTTCTTTCAGCTCTGCGATGGCCTGATTTAACTTCTCCACCAGCTCTGTGTTGCCCTTTGCTACGGCGATGGCATACTCTTCGTGGCTCATCTCCTCGCCAACCTGCTTGATGTCATCGTTCTGCTCGATGAATACCTTAGCTGGTGCAATGTCAATCACAATTGCATTAATCTTACCCTGCTTTAAAGACTGTACAGCCTCAAAGTAAGAAGTGTAACGCTCCATGCTGTCCTCACCTACAAGCTCGGTTGCAGTGGTATCTCCTGTGGTTCCCAACTGTACGCCAACCTTCTTGCCCTGCAAATCATCTGCAGAATTGATGTCTTCTGTGTCGCTCTTTACTAAAATCACCAATGCAGACTCTGCATAGGTATCTGTGAAATCAACAGAAGCCTGTCTCTCCTCATTTACTGTGATGGCTGCCATACCGATGTCTGCCTTTCCCGTTGCAATAGAAGGAATGACTGCATCAAATGCCATATCCTCAATCTTGAGTTCCATTCCCAGCTTGTCTGCGATGGCCTGTGCTACCTCAGCATCAATGCCGACAATCTGGTCGCCCTCATGATACTCCCAAGGCTCAAACTCTGCATTGGTAGCCATAGTCAGAACGCCACCCTCTGCACTGTTCTCAGTCTCTGCTGCACTGCTCTCCGCATTATCTGCACCTGTTGTTGTCTCTCCTGCGGTTGTTGTCTGCTCGGTATCAGCTGCTGTCGTCTGTGTTGTGCTAGAACCAGAACTACAGCCTACTAAAGATGCAAACATCATAGCTGCCATACCCAGAGCTGCAAATTTTTTCATATTTTTCATAATCTCCTCCATTTTTTCAGGTATTGTGTGTATTCTCGTGTTTTCATGCATAATATGCATAAATTTTCACTCTTTCCCTGAATTTTTTTGATTCTTTGTTTTTTGTGTACTGTTACATTATAGCTTATTTTTCTTAAAAAGCAAGTCTCTTTTCTTTCTATCCTGCCTTCTTATATTTTATTCATACTTCTTGCATATAAGGAAGCTATTTCCCAAACATGCTTCCGAAAAAATTGACATTGTGTTGATTTTTCAATGGATTTTTCACCCCTAACATCCTATAATAAGGAAACATTGAGAAAAAGACAAATACTTATATTTCCATACAAATAGAGGAGGACTTAAGATATGATACGAAAAATTGTTCACATTGATGAGGAAGCCTGTATCGGCTGCGGACTCTGTGTCTCCGCCTGTCATGAGGGAGCCATTGTTATGATTAACAAAAAGGCAAAACTGCTTCGGGATGATTACTGCGATGGTTTGGGCGACTGCCTTCCAGCCTGTCCCGCAAATGCCATTCAGATTATTGAGAGAGAAGCCAGAGCCTACGATGAGGAAGCCGTGAAGGAAAGAATGGAAGCGAGAAAAGCGGCCATGGCCTATGGCGGCTGCCCTGGAAGTATGGCTAGGATGCTGCAGGCAAAAGCCTCTTCCCCTTCCAAGACAAATGAGACTGAAAATGGAGCTGAGATAGAAGGACAGCTGTCCCAGTGGCCGATACAGATTCAGCTTGTCTCCCCCTTTGCCTCCTTCTTTTCTGGCAAACCCCTGCTGATTGCCGCAGACTGCACCGCCTATGCCTACGGAAACTTTCACCACCGCTTTATCAAGGGACGCACAACTCTGATTGGTTGCCCCAAGCTGGACCCCGTGGACTACACAGAGAAACTGACCGCTATCTTTCAGTCCAATGATATCCCTGATATCACTCTGACCCGTATGGAGGTTCCCTGTTGTGGTGGTCTGGAGCGTGCGGTAAAGACGGCTATTGCTAATAGTGGAAAATCCATTCCCTTGACCGTTGTTGTGATTTCTGCAAATGGAGAGATTCTTCGTAATGAGAGCGTGACACTTTAAATAGAATCAAGAACAAAGCGGACAAGTCCGCCTCGAACTCCCTAAATCCCTCAATCCTTGAGGGACTTGCTCCGCTTTGTGCGCCGATGTGCAGCTGCGTATGCAGCCTTCCCTAGCACATCGTGTGCAGCCTCGCGGAGCGTTTTTGTTTACTGTGAAAGTCCCGCTGCCGATAGGCAGCACTCAGTTCAGGGATGCCAAGTGCACCCGACAGACTTTCATGGTGAGGTGGTGCATCCA
>JAUNGR010000161.1 GCA_030524485.1 bacterium
GATTGAGTGGATTCCCAAAACCTTTGTTGGACTTGACAATTACAAGGTGGTATGGGGAGATGAATATCAGTTTGGAATGTATTATTGGAACAGTATCAAGATTACTGTACTTTCTACAATTTTGCAGATTTTGATTTCTGCTTTGGGAGCCTATGGTTTTACAAAGGTACGTTGGAAGTGGAGAGATAAGGTCTTTCTTTTGTATTTGGCAACGATGATGATTCCGCCACAGGTTATGATAGTGAGCCGTTTTGTGATTATGACAGAAGTGGGATTGTACAACACCCATGCAGGTCTCATCCTGATGACCATGTTTAGCACTTATGGAGTTTTCCTGTTAAGACAGGCGATGATGGGCATTCCCAATTCTCTCTGTGAGTCGGCTCGCATAGATGGAGCTGGACATTTTCAGATTTTTATGAAGATTGTTTTGCCGCTTTTGACTCCGGCAATGGCAACTTTGGCGATTTTGAAATTTGTTTGGACATGGAACGATTACCAAATGCCTCTGATTTTCTTGAGCAAACGAGCCTTGTTTACCCTTCAGTTAGGCATGAAGTTGTTTGCAACGGAGTCGGGCAGCATTTATTCGTTGATGATGGCGGCGGCGGTATCTGCAATTGTGCCTTTGATTTTGGTATTCCTCTTGGGACAGAGATATATCATAGATGGAATTGCTTCGGGAGCAGTAAAAGAGTAATAATATGACAGCTGCCAGTAGACGGCAGCGGAAAAGGAGCGTATGATGAAGAAAAAGAGTAGAAGTAAGCGTTTTTTAGCACTGGGTTTGGGATGTTTGCTTGCAGGAACTATGTTGGGAGCTTGCAAGAAAGCACCTGTGTCTGGAGAGGAGGAGAGTGAAAAAGTGGTATCTCAGGCGGATGCGGGGGAGCTTACAGGTAAGCCGGAAGCAGTCACTCTACGTTTTTTGAGTTGGCAGAGCAACCATGCCAAAGGAGACCAGAGAATTGTGGAGGCGTGGGAGCAGGAACATCCTGATATTCAAGTGGAGATTGAGTATGTGGGAGATATGAGCAGCAAGGACTATCTGCAAAAAACAGATTTGATGCTGATGGGAGGGGAGGCGATTGATATTATTATGTCCCCAAGTATCTCGGACTTTTCTGTGAGAGCTTCTTCGGATTCCTATCTGTCTATGGATGCGTTTTTTGAGGGAGAGGGAGTGGCTCCGGAGGATGCTTATAGCATGATGCCAAGAGTAAATGAGAAGGCATATTGTATTCCAAGTGATATGCGTTACGATGTCATTTTGATTAACAAAGATAGGCTGGATGCCGCTGGTCTCGAACTTCCCGCTCTAAATTGGACTTGGGATGATTATCGGGACTATGCCATCAAAATGACAGAGGGCAGCGGGGCGGACACCGTATATGGTTCTTACTTCCATTCTTGGGGAAGTGAGAATTTAAGAGGAATCTCCTCAGCAAAGCCAGATAATAGCTACTTCAATGAAGATGGAAGCCTGACTTTTCAAAATCCAGAGTTTGCAAGATTTTTGGAATTTCGCTACAATTTGGAGAATGTGGATAAGGCATCCACTCCTCTAGCGGATATCAAGGCACTGAACATGAACTATAGAGACCAGTTTTTCTCTGGAAAAATTGCCATGTTACCGATGGGAACCAATTTGCTCAGTGATATCGGAAATGAGGTTTATCCCCATGATTTTGTGACAACTTTTGCCAGACTGCCACTTTGGAACAGCGAAGACCCGCACTATAATTCAACAGGAGCTATTTTTTATTCACTTGCGAAGACCTCGACGCATCCGCAGGAAGCTTTTGAATTTCTCCGTTTTTGGACGACGAAGGGAGTGCCGTTGAAGGGCATGTTTGTATCCAATGAGAAAAATGTGGATAAGATGGAGAGTACAAGAGCGATTGTCAATGGATTTGAGGATTTGGTGGATATGGACGGGCTGGCAGCCCTTATGGAGGACCCAGATTGGGTGGATAGCTATTCGACCCACGCACCGGAGTATCAGAGCCAAATTGATACCATTTTGACGGAGGAGACAGACAAGTATTTGTTGGGTTCTCAGTCGCTGGAAGATACCATAAACAATTTAATGAAACGAGGAAATGAGATTATTGCGGAGAATCCATAATACGCAAGAGAAAAGGAAAAGGAGATACTTATGCCAAAAAATATTGTGATGATTATGACGGACCAGATGCATAAATATGCGATGGGCTGTGTGACACCCTATGTTAAGACACCGAATCTTGACCGTTTGGCAAGGGAAGGAACTTTGTTCACCAATGCCTACTCCAACAATCCAGTCTGCGGTCCCTTTCGAGGAATCTTATTTTCTGGATGCTATTCCAAAGAATGTGGAATTCAGGATAATAACCATGCTTTGCGTGCAGATGAGGTGACATTGCCTCTGGAAATGGAAGCTTTGGGCTATGACACCAGTTTTGTCGGAAAACTGCATCTGGGAGGAAATGGCAATCTTCCCATTCCGGAGGAATGCCGAGCAGGGCATAGACATTTTATTGGATATCAGTGCTACAACGGTTTTTTGGACAATGTTTGTTTTTATGACGAAGAAGGAAGGGAGCATATTTACCAAGAACACCGCACAGATGTGACGGCGAGACTGGGAATCGAAAGGATGCGGGAGCTGGCAAAAGCGGGAAAACCATTTTTACACACGATTTTCTTTCAGGCTCCCCATTATCCGGAACAACCTTCGGAGCCATATGAGCATTGGTATGATGGCTTTTCCTTCCCCATGCCAGAGCTGTTTCAACCGATAGAACCGTACACACCGACTTACTCACCTTACAGTCCTAGACCTTTTGAGAAGTGTCCGGACTATAGGAGATATGGGGGAAACATACAGCTCTACTTAAAGCTCTATTATGCGATGGTCTCTCAGATTGATGAGAATGTGGGAAAGATTTTGGATGAAGTGGAACGGTTAGGAATTGCAGAGGATACTGCCATTCTATTTTCCTCAGACCATGGCGATATGCAGGGAAGCCATGGTCTGAAAAATAAATGTCTTCCCTTTGAGCGTTCCTGCGGGATTCCGCTGATTGTGAAAGTGCCATGGATGAAGCAGGTACCAATAGTAGAAACTCCAGTATCGGCGGTGGACTACTATCCTACCTGCATGGAGATTGCAGGAGGAGTCAGCAAGAAAAAGCTGGCAGGAGAGAGTTTGCTAGGCCTGCTGCAAGGAAAGACCAAAAGCCATGCCCCCATCTTTGCAGAAAATCACCTGTTAGAATACCAGTGGTATATGCTAAGAGATGAGAGATATAAATTGACGATAGATGCAAAGACAAAGAAGGCGAATTCTCTTTATGACATGCAAGAAGATCCCATCGAAGCCATTAATTTGGTGGAAAAGCCTGCATTTCAAGGCATAAAAGAGCAGTTGTATCAAAAATTGCTGGCGGAGGTAGGAGATTATCAATATCAGAGAGAAATCCAGTTTTAGTAGCCATTTTTGAGAGTAAACCTTCATGCACCCGACTGATGGATGCAGTACCTCACCATGCAAGTCTGTCGGGTGCACTTGGCATCCCTGAATTTAGGCTGCCTATCGGCAGCGGGACTTTCAGAGTAAAAGAAGCTCCAGAGGAACCCAGAATAAAAGGGGGGAAACTGGAGCTTGCCTTTGTGGTTTCTCAGTTTTTTTGGAAACAAGCCTTAAAGCATTACACCAGTGCAAGTTCTTAGTGATAGGAGATAGCTAGAAGAT